>JAZSEM010000043.1:0-14671 GCA_045531695.1 Akkermansia sp. | reverse complement strand
TATATCACTGTTTTATTGCATGTGTCACACGAGATGCCCGTGTGACACAAATGTGACACGTCGTGTGGCAGGTCGTGTGACACACTACTACCATACATGGTTGCCACTACACAAGACAAAAAATCGCACTGTGAACGGGTTACATCTTCTACAGTGCGTTATTTATGGTAAAATCTGATCGGGGCGACAGGATTCGAACCTGCGACATCCAGCTCCCAAAGCTGGCGCTCTACCAGGCTGAGCTACGCCCCGTTGAAGAAGAGCAAAACCTCGGGAAATCAGGGTAAAAAAATAATGGCTCGGGACGGGATCGAACCGCCGACACGCGGATTTTCAATCCGCTGCTCTACCAACTGAGCTACCGAGCCATTCTTGCAAGCCATCGTTTCCGATGGGGTGCGCCGCAATTATACACGTTTTCGGTTCGCTTGACAAGTAAAAAATGATAAAAAATGCATTTTTTTTACAGGTCGGTGTTTAAGGAGTTGATTTTCAGCGGTGAGAGGGGGCGAGAAAATTTTGCGCTGATTGGGGAGCAGGGGGAGGGCGGGGGAGGAAATGCTCAACGAAACAGAAAAATCGGAGCTTTCTTGAATAAAAAGATTGCATTCAGGTGAGTGTGGGAGTATACTAAATCCGCATGGTAGAGAATATTCTGTACATTGTGGCGGCGTACCTGATTGGTTCCATTCCGTTCGGTTATCTGGCCGGTAAGCTCAACGGTATTGATTTGCGTGAGCACGGTTCGCGCAATATCGGTGCAACGAACGCTGTTCGAGTACTGGGCAAGGCCTGGGGCATACCTGTTTTTGTGTGTGACTTTCTGAAGGGGCTGTTGCCGCTCCTCTACATGAAGTGCCACTTGGGTGGCGATGTGACTGCCATGTCCGCAGCTGACATGGGCTGGTTCCTCGGTGTGATGTTTGCGCTGATTCTGGGGCACACCTTTACCTGTTTCCTCGGTTTCAAAGGCGGTAAGGGCGTGGCCACCACGGGCGGCTGCATGTTTGCTTTCTCGCTGACCATTGGTCTGGCCATTCTGGCGACATGGATTATCATGATGGTGCTCACGCGCTATGTGTCGCTCTCGAGCATGATGGCCGGATTGGTGCTGATTCTGACAGCCGCCTGGGAGTTCTGGTGGCAGGATGGCACCCTGAGCGCGGCTGATGGTATGGCACTCGGGCTTCTGTTTATAATATTCGCGCTGGTTGTCTACAAGCACCGCAGCAACATTGTTCGCCTGTGCAACGGCACCGAGCCCAAAGCATTTTCCAAAAAATCCAAGTGATATGACTCAGACTTTCAAGAAGACAGCAGTAATCGGCGGCGGTGCCTGGGGTACCGCACTGGCTCTTACAGCAAGCTACTCCGGCGAGGAGGTGGTGCTCTGGACCTACCGTGAGGAGGAGGCCGCCCTCATTCGCGAAACCCGCCACAGTCTCTGCCGCGTGACCGGCGCCAAGCCCCTGCCGCAGAATGTGCTGGTGACCAGCAAGTGGGAGGACGTGGCCGGCTCCGATTTGGTGATTGTGGTGGTGCCCAGCGTGGTGATGCGCAGTGTGGCGCAGAGCCTGGCTACTGCCGGTCTGGCCGAGAATGCCGTGGTGGTGAGCTGCTCCAAGGGTATCGAGAAGGACACCAACCTGCTCATGACCGAAATCCTGAGCTCTGTTCTGGATTGCCCCGTCGGTGCGCTGTCCGGTCCCAACCATGCCGAGGACATCGTGCTGGAGCTGCCCAGCCTGACCCTTGTCGGTTTTGAGGATGAAGAGATTGCCAAGGCTGTGCAGCGCCGTATCAGCACCCCGCACCTGCGCGTGTACACCACGACCGATGTGGTGAGCATGCAGATTGGCGGTGCTATTAAGAACGTATTTGCTCTGGCCAGCGGTATTTGCGCCGGTCTGGGGCTGGGCGACAATGCCCGCGCCGCTCTGGCTACCCGCGCTCTGGCCGAAATGACCCGACTGGGTATGGCTCGCGGCGGTCGTATGGAGACCTTCATGGGGCTTTCCGGTATGGGCGATCTGGTGGTGACCTGCTATTCCGAGCACAGCCGCAACCTGACTGCCGGTCGCATGATTGCTCAGGGCGTGCCGGTGGAAGAGTGCCAGGAGCGCATCGGGCAGGTGGTGGAAGGTATACCGAACACCATTTCCTCGTACCAGCTGGCTCGCAAGCTCGATGTGCGTACCCCGCTGACCGATGCCATGTACGAAATCCTTTACGCCGGCAAGCCCGCCCGTCAGGCTCTGGAGGAGCTGATGACCCGCGACCTGCGCGCGGAGAATGTAAAGGATTAAACCGACGTATCATTCACATAATAAGCCATGGTTGAGACGCCTGAAAATCTGTGGTTGGCTGAGCTGTGGCTGCAGAACCGCGACCGTCTGGTGCGACTGATAGCCACCAGAATGCCCGCAGTTCTTCTGCGCCGCATGAGCCCCGATGATGTGGCGCAGGAGACCTATCTGGCCTGCGGTCGCCGCGTGAAGTTCCTGCAGGAGCACGAGGAGGTTCCGGTGTTCGTGAAGCTCCGCAAGCTGGCCCTGCAGACCATTGCCGACATGGAGCGCAAGCATCTGGCTGCCGGTAAGCGAGATGCCATGAAGGAGAGTTTCCTTGCCGATTCGGACAACGATGTCTCGGTCAATGCACTTTCGCGTTTTGCTGATTCATTGGTGGGCCCTCGTACGCACCTGGAGCGGCTGGAGCTGCTGGAGCAGACCCGCAAGGCCATGCGTGAACTGCCGGAGAACGATAGGGAAATTCTGGAGTTGCGACATTTCGAGGACCTCAGCAATACGGAATGTGCAGCGGCTCTCGGTATCGAGCCCAAGGCTGCCAGTATTCGTTACATCCGCGCGCTCAAGCGCATGAAAGAACTGCTCGGTGCCATCAATATATGACCGAGGCTGAGAAGGACGAACTGGTTGCCACACTGGCAGAGGAGTTTCTGGAGCGTGTGCGCTCCGGCGAGCGGGCAGATGTTACGGCCTTTGCCGCTCGATACCCGGAGTGCGAGGCCGACTTGCTCGATATCCTGCCGCTCATGCTCGATGTAGAAGGTGTGGGGCGCAGTTCCATGCCGCCGGCACCGGTACTGGCACATTACCCGGAGCGACTGGGCGACTACCACCTGCTGGAGCGCATCGGCAGTGGCGGCATGGGTACCGTGTTTCGTGCGCGGCAGGAGTCATTGCACCGCGAGGTGGCTGTCAAAATTCTGGCTCCCTCGTGGAGCACCGATTTACGTATCAGCGAGGCCTTTGAAAATGAATCCCGCGTGCTGGCCGGGCTGCGCCATACCAATATCGTCGAGGTTTTCGGTGCCGGTCAGGAGGGACCCTATCGCTATTATGTGATGGGCCTGGTGAAGGGGCAGGGGCTCAGTGCCGGGCGACTGGGAGCGGCGTTCCCCGGCGTACCCTATGAGCAGGCCGTAGCCCGTGTAGGTGTGCAGGCGGCCAACGCTCTGGCTTTTGCCCATGCTCACGGGGTGATACACCGTGATATTAAGCCCGGCAACCTCTTGATGGGCAATGACGGCGTGCTGCTGGTGAGTGATTTCGGCCTGGCCACCATTCTGAATGCCGGCGAGAGCGCCCCGCTGGTAGCCCAGAGCCACGATGGCACGGTGCGCTACATGGCCCCCGAGCGCCTGAAGGGCGAGGCCGATACCTTCTCCGGCGACCAATACAGCCTGGGGCTGACGCTCTATGAATTGCTGACCCGCCGTCCCGTGTTCCGCGAGCCGGAATCCGGCAAGCTGGTGCAGGCGATTTGTTCCGGCTCACTGGAGCCGCTGAAGGGCTTTGGTGAATTGGGAGCCGTGGTTAACAAGGCCATATCGTTCAACCCTGAGGAGCGCTACGAGAGCATGCAGGCGATGGCCGACGACCTGCAGCGCGTGCTCGACAGTGTGCCGGTAAAGGCTCGCCGAACCTCATTGTGGAGCCGCTATCGGCTGTGGATTCGCAGGCGCCCGGCCGCTGCGCTGTGGAGCCATGTGGCGGCGGCTCTGGTGTTGCTTCTCTACGTCACTATCACGGTTTCGTATGCTCAGGTGAAGAGTTCGCTGCGCAATGAAAATGAGCAGCGTGAGCGTGCTGAGTTCAACGAGCAGATTGCAGATGCCACGCTGCAGCGCATTTTTTCCGCCATGGTGTCGCACAGCACCCCCGATGGCGAGTTCCTGCCGCCCACGCGTGCGGATGTTCGTCTGTTACAGGACATCATGCCCTATTATGAGCAATTGGCATCGCAGGCCGAAAGTGCCGATGCCAAGGTGGCCGATGCCTGCTCCATTCTGGCAACCATTGCACTGAAGACCGGCGATTACGATATGGCAGAGCAGTACTTCCGCCGCGTGGTTGAGCAGGCTGCTCCCGGGAGCTATGAGCATGTGTCGGCGACCAAGGGGCTGGCAACGGCCTTCTTTGCCGCAGATGATAAATCGAGATTCCGCGAGGCTGCACGTCTCATTTTCAACCTCGAAAAACTGGTGCCCGCCACTGCTGATTTTGATACCCGTCTGGAGTTGGTCAGAGCTTTGCAATTGGTGGCCGGGAATATACGCCGCCGTGGTTTTGAGGCACTGCCCCCGCCCATGCGAAACGGCAAGCAGGATAACAGGCGCCGCGATGTGGCAGAGGCCGTGCTCGGCTCGCATGGTGATGTGACAGAGCGGGCCGCCGAGATGCTGCTGGAGCTTCTTCGCGAGCAACCGCAACATGCCGGTGTACGATTGTTACAGGCTATGTTGCTGCAGCACAGTCGCAGTAAAAAGGTGCAGTCCATGCTGGCACCGAATGGCGAAACTCCCCTGGCTTTGCTGGATGCTCTGTTGGCTGAACAAGCTGATTCCGATGAGGTCAAACGCGCCTATGTGCGACTGGCGGTTGCTCCGCACCGAAATGGCTCGCCGCGCCCTCAGACGGCTCTGGCTGCCAATTATGCGCAGGAGTTACTGGCCTCTTCCGCTGCAGACAGTGAGTTGATTATGCTTTTCCTCTCTGTCCGTGACCTCTATGCGCGTGAATTGGAGTCCGCCGGTCATACTGATATGGCCCGCAGCGAAAGGGAGCGCACACTGGGGGTGCTTTCCTTCGTGACATCCCGCAATGACTTTACCCCCGCTGTTCGCGAAAAACTGGTACAGTGGGTAGCACTTCACTACCTGCACGGCAACGATGCCGCTCAGCATGAACTTGAACTGCGTACCTTGCTGAAGGATTACGATGCTGAGCGTATCAAGAATCTGCGTGACCGCATGCTGCGTATGCGCCGCGCTCCCGGCCGTTATGGGCATTACCGTCGCTTACGGGGCCGGGGGGGACGCCTACCCGTGCAGTGATTCTATCGGAAGTTTTCCAATCACGGTGTATCTATGAAGTTGTCCCCTCATCTTTCGGTTCTTATCATGACCATTGGCAGCTTGTGTCACGCTACGACAGTCGACGTGTACAACCGTGATGACATGGCGGAAGCAATGGATCACGATAAGAGTTTCGAGCTCGTTCTTCACACCGATATTTTACTCCCCCTGCCGGAAAATAAAAGCACCTATTACTATTCCGGCGACTACGTATTCAGCTCGGCAGAAGAGAACAATCCTGCCGATTTATCCTTCTGCGGAGCAGGCGATGAGCGCGGTGAAGTTCTGCATAACTGCGCCGCTACTTTTCAGAATCTGGGCAATATAAGCTTTGCAAATTGGATAAACAAATGGTGCGAGCTACAGTCACGCTTTCTCTGCTTGCTCTCGGTGCTCTGACTGCCCGCCGCCGCCGGGCTGCGCATTGATTTACCCTTTTCGTTTTACAGCAGGGGGGAGCTTATTTTCATTTCGTGCCTTAAGTGAAAATAAGCGCGGTGCTAATTTTCGTTTAGCGTGGGGAATCGCTACAAAATGAGAGCCGCCCATTCAGGCGGCTCTCGATAGTTTAAGAGGGGGTTGATACGCTATCAGTTCTCATCCTCAGCGAGTTTAGCGTAAGCGTACTCCTCGTCGGGGTCGGCACCATGGTGAGCCTTCTCAACCTTGGAGCGGAAGAGACGCATGATGAACACGAAGGAGCAGGGGATGAAGAATACACCCACCAGAGTGGCAATGCTCATACCCACGACCACCACCACACCGATGGCATTGCGGGCAAGAGCACCCGAACCCTCAGCCGTGAGCAGCGGTACGCAGCCCAGAATGAAGGCGAAGGAGGTCATGAGAATGGGGCGCAGTCGCATGCGGGCTGCGGTCACGGCGGCATCCAGCAGGCTCTGGCCACGCTCCATCTGCAGCACGGCGAACTCCACAATCAGAATGGCATTCTTGGCGGCCAGACCCACGAGCATCACCAGACCAATCTGGGCATACAGGTCAAGGCTCATACCGTATACCCACAGACCGAAGAAGGCACCCAGCACGGCAATCGGCACGGAAAGGAAGATGGCCAGCGGCAGGGTCCATTTCTCGTACAGAGCTGCCATGATGAGGAAGGCGAACACGCCCGAGAGGGTGAAGATGGCACCCAGCCCCAGACCGTCCTGAACCTTCTTTTCCTGGAAACTCATTTCAACGTAGGAGTAACCGAACTTCGTCTTGTCCATCACCTCGTTGAATACCTCTTCGATGGCGGCCATGGCCTGAGCGGAGGAATAGCCATCTGCCGGCTTCACGTTGATTTTGCCCGAGTTGTAGTTGTTGTTGTGCTGTACGAACTCGGTATCGGCAATGTCCTTAATCGTTACGAGCGTGCTGAGCGGTACGGACTCGCCCTTGTTGTTGCCGACGTAGAAGTTGGCAATCTGGTCGGTGTTGGTGCGGTTCACACCGGCAGCCTGCATGTACACCTGCCACTGCTGGCCGAATTGGGTGTAGTAGTTCACGAATCGGGAACCGTTGAAGCACTGCAGCAGGCTGTTGGCACCGGCATAGTCCACACCCTGAGCCAGGCACTTGTCCTTGTCAATGGCAATGCTCTTCTGGGGTACGGCGGGCAGCATCATGTCAGATGCACTGGCAATGGCCGGGTGAGCGTTCAGGGCGGACTCCAAGCGCTTCATCTGTTCGTAAAGGGTGGCCACACCCTGACCTTCAAGGTCCTCCAGTACGAAAGTAATGTCATTGCCGGTACCCACACCGGGAATGGCGGGCGGCATGGCAACGAAGACGATACCATCTGCACCGCTCATGACGAGTGCTGCATTCAGGCGCTTGTATACCTCCTCAGCCGTGGCCTTACCGGGGCGGTCAACGAAGTCATGCAGCTTCACGAAGTAAGTCATGGCGTTGGTGGTCTGCACGCCAATCATCATGTTCATACCGATGATGGAAACGACGTTTTCCACAGCGCTGTCGCTCATGAGTACCTTCTCCACCGGTACGGTCTCTTCGGTCAGGCGCTGGAGGGAAGTGCCCGGTTTCATGATAACACCGGCAATGAGGAAGCCCTGGTCTTCAGAGGGCAGGAAACCACCCGGCACGCGAGAGGCCGTGGGGATGATGAGCAGGGTAATGCCTGCCAGCAGAGGCATAGAAATCCACAGCTTGCGGCACAGGAACCCGCAGATGTTGGCAAACTTGTCGGCCACCCAATCGTAGCCCTTGTTGAAGGCACTGTAGAAGGGCGTCAGCAGGGACTTGTGCTCTTTCTTGTTCTTGAGCATAAGAGCCGAGAGCGCCGGGGAGAGGGTGAGGGCGTTGAATGCCGATATGAGCATGGATACGGCAATCGTCACGGCGAACTGTTGGAACAGTGTACCGGTGATACCCGGCAACATCACCGACGGCAGGAACACGGCTGCCAGCACCAGAGCGATAGCCACTACCGGGCCACTCACTTCCTTCATGGCGGCAAAGGTGGCCTGACGCGGGGTCATGCCGTTCTCCATGTGGGACTCAACAGCTTCCACCACCACGATGGCGTCGTCCACCACCAGACCGATGGCCAGCACCATGCCGAGCAGACAGATTGTGTTGAGCGAGAAGCCCAGGATGGGGAAGAAGCAGAAGGTGGTCACCAGAGATACCGGCACGGCGATAAGGGGAATGAGCGTGGCTCGCCAGCCCTGCAGGAACAGGAACACCACCAGCGCTACCAGCACCAGAGCCTCGAAAAGTGTGTGGATAATTTCGTTGATGGAGTCGCTCACCGTTGTGGTGGTGTCGAGAGCCACGAAGCCGCGCATACCTTCGGGCATGACTTTTTCCTTCTCTGCAAAGAGTTCACGCAGAGCTGCCACGGTTTCCAGTGCATTGGCGTCGGCTGCCTGGTAAATGGCAAGACAGGTGGCCGGCTGACCGTTCACACGACCAGCCAGAGAGTAGCTCTGCGAACCCAGCTCGATTTTGGCGATGTCCTTCAGACGCACGGCCTGAGTTTTGTCCTGCAGAACGATGATGTCGCCGAACTCCTCGATGCTCTCCACGCGACCCTTGTTGCGAATGGTGAAGGTGAACTCCTGACCATCGGGCATGGGTTCTGCGCCCACGGAACCGCCGGGGTTGATGTTGTTCTGCTGATAGACGGCATTGTACACCTGATCAACGGTAAGTCCCTTCTGGGCCATGCGCTCGCTGTCCAGCCAGATACGCACGGCATAGCGACCGCCGAATACCATGACGTCGCCCACGCCCTTCACGCGCTTGGTGGGGTCCACCAGGTTGATGTAGGCATAACCGGTCAGGTCAATGGGGTTGAAGAAGCCCTCGGGGGAGTCGATGGCATAAATCATGAGCGGCAGACCTGCAGACTGCTTAATGGTCACGCCCATCTGAGCTACGGCTGTGGGTAGCTGGGATGTGGCCTGACTGTAGCGCATGTAGGTGAGCTGCTGGTTGGTGTTGGCATCCGACCCGGGTTCAAAGATGACGTTAAGGGAACATGAACCGTTGTTGGATGAGGTCGAGTTCATGTAGTCCATGCGCTGAATACCGGAGAGCTGCAGCTCAATGGGAGTAGCTACGGCATCTGCCACTTCCTGAGCGTTAGCACCCGGATAGGTGGCACTCAGCTGAATGGTGACCGGCGTGATGTCGGGGTACTGCGAGATGGGCAGCGCCAGCATGCAGATGACGCCCAGCATCGTGGTGACGATGGAGATAACGCCGGCAATAATGGGGTGTTTGATGAAAAACGGTGACATAATCGGCTATCGTTAAAGGTTATTTGAACTGCGGGGCTACGGAGGTGGAGGCGTCGGCCGTGACAGAGTCGACCACGGTGCGGGGTGCCTCGTAATGGAAGGGGGTGGGGGTGAGCTTGTTGACGCGTGCCCCGACCTTCATGTTGGTAGCCATGGTCTGGCTTGCTGCCATGAGTGTGCCTTCCACGATAACGGGAACGTTCTTCATATCCTCAAAGCCCATACCCTTGAGCACCATTTCCATGGCTGAACCGAAGCCCTGAGCTTTGGCGATGAATTCGAGTTCATCCTTTACACCGGCTTCTTTAAGTACCAGTTCCTTGGGGTTCTTCACTCCGGCCTGACGCAGAGCAAGGGCCTGCCAGTCTGTCGCGTGCTCCTTTTTCGGCATGTCATCAGGCAGGGCTTTGCCGGCCTGTTTCTCTACATAAGCGCGGAAGTCTGCCACACCGGCGTTCTTGAGGGCGAGGGCCTCCCAGCTGTCAACTTCAGCACCGCCCAGAATGAGGGCATCCAGACTGGTGGCGCCTGTCTTGAGGAGCATCAGCGGAACGGCATCCGCACGGCTGACATCAACCACGTACATGGGCTGTACCGTTTCCTTGCCGCCTTCCTCCTTCACCGGAACAACGACAAGCGCGCCCTTGGTGACAGGCAGGGGGGTGGGGGCTCCATCGGGGCTCAGCAGTAGCAGCAAGTCACGCCCGTCGGCGTTCATCGGGGCTCGGGCCGGTACCAGGAAAGCGCCCTCCAGCGGGTTCATGGCCGCGCGTACTCGCACAGGCATGCCACTGCGCAGGCCCTGGTCAACATTTTCCACACGACCCACCAACCCGAACGTACCGGTGGTGGTGCTCAGTGCGTTGTCCATGGACACGATTTCACCCTTGGCCGGGTAGACGGAACCATCCTTAAGCACCAAATCGAACTGGGGCTTCTTATCGGGGCCGACAGCTTTTCGCTGCAGGGCTTCAATGCTTTGCAGAGCGCCCTTGCCGCTCACGCTGAAGTCCACGCGAATGGGGTTGATGGAGGAAATCGTGACGAGCGGCTCGCGGTCTGTGGGGCTTACCAGCGCACCGATAGAGGGCTTGCTGATACCGACACGACCATCGAACGGAGCGGTGATGGTGGTGTAGCCGAGGTTGATTTCGGCGAGATTGACTGCGGCTTGAGCCTGAGCGACAGTTGCCTCGGCCTTCTGCACGGCGGCTTCATTGGTCTGTACAGCCGTATTGGCATCGGTCACGGTTTTCTCGGATACGGCACCGGGGCTGTTCTTGACCAGTCGGGTGTAACGCTCTAGGTCAGCTCTGCTCATATCGAGTTTGGCCTTGCTCTGTTCCAGCGCTGCTTCTGCGGAAAGCAGGTTTGCCTTTGCCTGGTCGAGCTGAGCCTGATAGGGAGCCGGGTCGATGGTGTAGAGCACATCGCCCTTCTTCACAATCGTACCGTTGCGGAAGTTCTGAGTGAGCAGGAAACCGCTCACGCGGGGGCGAATGTCTGTCTCTTCCTCACCGCGCAGGGTGCCGAACCATTCATCCTGCACTTCGACATCCTGCTGTACCAGCGGCAGCACCTGTACGGGGAAGGGGGGCAGGGTGGGGGCTACCTTTTTCTCTGTTTCGGGCTTTTTGGCATCCTTGCCTGTTACGACAGCCACGGCTTTCTGCTCACCCGCGGTCGGCACAGGGCGGAATGAGAAAGGCTGCGTTTTGACGGTACCGCGGGGGGTGGTGTCATCCTTGGCCAGTCGGCTGTTGGCAGAGGAGATATTCATGGCGCGCACGCCGTTCTCGCTATCGGCAACAACCGGAACATCCGCAACATTTTCATAGCCGAACTCACGGAAGTAGTCGACCAGCGGGCGGTTGTATGCTTTCACGGCCACGAGCTGCTGAGTGGTGGTGAAGCCGTCTTCCTCGGTAATGGTGATATCGTATTTACCGTCAATCACAACGGGAACGGTATGCGGTACGTTGTTCTTGTCGATGACGATGATGAAGTTATTTCGCAGCACGGGGCGAATGGCAACGGCCGGTACCAGCATGGCATCTTTTACCCCAAGCGGTATCTTAACTCGAACCGGCATGCCCCCGCGCAGCAGGGCATCGGGGTTTTCTATTTCACCCTCCACATCAATCAGTCCGGTGGCGGCTACTTTGCTTTCCATGGAAAGCAGGTTGCCCTTGTAAGGGTACACGCTGCCGTCCTCCAATATCAAATCGAAGCCGGGGGATTGAAGAGATTCATCTCTTTTATCGGACTGCACGTTGCCATATCGGCGGAATGAGTTCACCAGGCCATCGCTGTTAATCGAGAAATCCACACGAATGGGATTGATAGACGTGATGTTGGTCAGTTTGGTGGCGGAGCTTACCAGATCTCCCATCGAGGCGGTCGCAGTACCGACAATGCCATCGTAGGGGGCACGCACCACGGTGTAGTCGAGGTTGATGCGGGCGTTGTTGACGGCTGCTTTGCTCTGTTCGATACCGGCTTGACAGGCTTTCACCGTAGCCTCTGCGGCGCGCAGGTTGTGCAGAGCATCGCTCACCTGTTTTTCGGAGGCCGCGCTGGTCTTCACCAGTTGCTCGTAACGGGCGGCGTCTCGCTTAAGCTGGTCGCGTGTGGCGATGGCTGAGTTCAGGGCTGCCTCTGCGGCGCGCAGGTTGGCCTCCGCCTGGGCCAGTTCGGCTTGTGCCAGCTCCGGGTCAATGCGGAAGAGAACGTCCCCCTTCTTCACAATTTGGCCGTCCTTATATTCCTGCGAAACGAGGAACCCGGTCACGCGGGGGTGGATGTCCGTGTCATTCTTACCTCTTAAGTACCCGAACCACTCGCCATGGTCTGTTACTTGTTGCTGTCTTATTTTGAATACCTTAACGGCAACTTCTGCGGCTTGTTCCTGCTTGTCCTGTTCCTGCTTGCAGGAACTCAGCAGTCCCATGGTGCAGCAGCCGAGGGCCAGGGTGATGAGTGTGTGTCTGGTCATATAGGTGGGGGAAGGGGTTAATCGCAACCGTGAAGGATGAAAACGAAGAGGACGAAAATAATAATGGTGACGGTGCTTGCGCTCAGACCGCCTTCTTTTTTGTCACTGTCTGTGTCGCGTATGACAGTGGGCATTCTGTAATCTCTGCTACTGTTGTGGGTGTGTTGCTGAGCGCTGCGTTGTTGGAACCGGGGCTGGCTGACCGCGCGGGGAACCTGCGGTAAGGCGGGACCGTTGGTGATGGTGGGCGCCTCCTGCCTGTACATTCTGCCATATACTCCCTGAGCCTGCTGCTGAACCGACGGTTCACTGGGTTGAATGGGCGGTACTGAGGTGATTTCCGGCAGGGCGGGAGCTGAAATCTCGGGCAGCGTCTGTGTGGGGAGGGAAGAAAGGGAGTGCTGCTGCAGGGCAAATTCATGAGCTCGCTGCTCCTGCTCGGCCACCATGGCATTGAGCTTATGGACCAAGTCGCGGGACATGGCTTCCAGAGCCAGTCGTTGCGGCTCGGTACTCACTTCATCCCCATGAGGAATATCAATATGGCCGGGTTGGTTCATGGGCGGTTAATCGAGTTTGAGTTCGCTCTGTACGGCTCCGTTTCGGGCGGGCGCTGTCGGCTGGGATACAGCAGACAGCGGCTGGCGTGCGTTGTCGTCTTCGGCGGGGCTGTTCTGCATGGCCGTCAGTACGGCTTTCACCATTTTCTGTTTGTCGCCATGGGCAGTCCATGCCAGGTACAGGAAGTCCGCGGGGTGTATGTTGCCGTGCTCGCGCAGGAATATTCTGTCCTGCTCGTCATAGTACATGAGCCCGGCGTCCAATGTGCCGTGCAGTTTTGCCTCTGCCTTGCGGATAATACGCGGCAGGTAGGGTATGCCTTGGAAATCATCGTCGGCCGGGGGCAGGTCTACCGCTCTTACCGGCTTGGCATTGCCGGATATGCCGCGCTGTGCCGTGCGGAAGAAGGTGCGGCGAGCGGCTGCTATCAGCAGTATGGTGCTCAGGGAAGGGTCGCCGAGCACAGCGTAGTCCTGCACGTAAGAGTGCATTTCAGCCGGTGTGTAGCCAATCTCGGCAAGTAATTGAACTTCTGCAGGCAGAAAGAAGTTGACAGGTGATGTCTGCGGGCGCTCGTGATAGCGCGCAACAGCATCTCTCAGCAGCGACATAAAACCGTCATTCCATTCCATGGCGTGCATTATAGTCAAGCATCTATATCATGGCAAGTATAAAACACGTCTTGTGTGTGTTATAACGTATCGTCGTGTCAGTGCGAACAAAACGCATAGCCGTATGCTCGTCACGGCGCGTCTGCTGACTGTTGTGAATGGGTAGTTCCGTGTCGAGCTTTTCCATTGTCGCCGGCGGTTGATATGGCGTGATTGTTCGTTCCTGCCGTAAATGGTAAGCCGGGTGCAAATACTCAAAAACACGCAGTTCCGTTGGCAAAACTGCGTGTTTTTTTTAGCTAGCCCCGGCGGGAATCGAACCCACATCGAAGGTACCGGAAACCTTTGTCCTATCCATTGAACGACGGAGCCGTGGTTGTGTGTGATGTTATAATGCCACATGGGGAGGCTGTCTGTCAAGAGCGGAGCGGCTGTGCTGTCACAGAAAGGCGTGAAATGGTGTGTTATAGGGGGTGGGGAGTGTGCTGTGACGCGATTTTTCGGCCTGTAGAATGAAATTTGTATTGACTCAAACGGCTAGCGGGGGTAGAATAACGGCATGCCTTGCTGGGCCGGGTGGCTTAGCGGGAAACAATCAACTTAAAGAATATATCCTCATATTATGGCTAAATACGCTATTAACGGTTTCGGTCGCATTGGTCGCAACGTGCTTCGCGCCATGTCCCAGACTGAGCTTGAGAAGGTTGTTGCCATCCACGACCTTACCCCCATCGCTACCACCGCTCACCTGCTTAAGTACGACTCCACGCAGGGCAAGTTCAACGGCACCATCGAGATCGACGGTGACAACCTCGTTGTAAACGGCCACGCCATCAAGATTGTTGGCGGTATGCTGGGTCCGGATCAGCTTCCCTGGGCAGAGCTGGGTGTTGACGTTGTGCTTGAGTCTACCGGTCTCTTCACTGCTCGTGAGAAGGCTGAGGGCCACATCAAGGCCGGTGCTAAGAAAGTTCTTATCTCCGCTCCCGCCAGGAACCCCGACCTTACGTTCTGCATCGGCATCAATGATGACGAGTACGATGCTGCCAAGCACAACATCGTGTCCAACGCTTCCTGCACCACCAACTGCCTTTCCCCCATGGTGAAGGTTCTCAACGACAAGTGGGGCATCGAGAAGGGCATGATGAGCACCATCCACTCCTACACCAACGACCAGCGCATCCTCGATCTGCCGCACAGCGACCCCCGTCGTATGCGCGCTGCCGCTATCAACATCATCCCCACCACCACCGGTGCTGCTAAGGCTATCGGTGAGGTGATTCCCCAGCTCAAGGGCCTGCTCAACGGCGCTTCCTTCCGCGTTCCCACAAGTCGGATCGTAGCCATGTCGTTCTGT
>JAZSEM010000116.1:0-57001 GCA_045531695.1 Akkermansia sp. | reverse complement strand
AAAGCTGGGCGACCACGCTGCTTCCATGAAGTTCGGCGAGGAGGGTATCATGCACGGCTTCAACAGCATTATGCTGAAGGGCGAGAACGACGAGCCTGCCCCCGTTTACTCCATTGCCAGTGGGCTGGATTACCCCTCCGTCGGCCCCGAGCATGCCTACCTGCGCGATATCGGTCGCGTGAAGTACGATGGCGTATCTGACGAGGAGGCAGTTGATGCCTTCTTCAAACTCAGTCGCTACGAGGGTATCATTCCCGCTCTCGAGAGCTCTCACGCCGTTGCGTTTGCCATGCGCAAGGCACGCGAGATGGGCACGGGTGCCATTCTGGCCAACTGCTCCGGCCGTGGCGACAAGGACGTTGACTACATTGCCGAGCACTACGGCTACGGCGAGCAGTACAAGTTCTGATATCCGTAAAGTAAAACTCAACAGAAAACCCCGACCGTTGATTCGGTCGGGGTTTTCTGTTGAATGTTATCAGAGCAACTCGTGATTTACTCGCCGAGCACACTGGCCAGCATGGAGGCCACGCCCTGGAATGCGGCAGACACCATGCTCTGGCCCGGATCCTTGAGTGCCACAGGAGCGCCGTTGTCGCCGCAGGAGCGGGTTTCGATATCCAGCGGAATGCGACCCAGCAAGGGCACGCCGAGTTTCTGAGCCTCGCGCTCGCCGCCACCTTCACCGAAGATGTTGTAAATCAGGCCATCGCTCGGGCATACGAAATAGCTCATATTCTCAATGATGCCAAGAATGGGAGTCTCAACACGCTGGAACAGGCCCACGGCCTTGCGAGCATCGATAAGAGCCACCTCCTGCGGAGTGGTCACAACCACTACGCCGGAAAGGTCAACCGTCTGTACGATAGTGAGCTGAATGTCACCCGTACCCGGAGGCATGTCCAGAATAAGGAAATCCAAGCCACCCCATTCCACGTCGCGCAGGAACTGCTGCACGTAGCGGGTAGCCAGAGGACCACGCACGGCAACGGGGGAAGCCTCGTCAATCATCAGGCCCATGGAAAGCAGCTTGACACCGTGAGCCTCGACCGGCAGGAACTGCTCCTTGTCAGAGCAACCGGGGCGCTCCTTGGTACCGAACATCAGAGCCATGGAGGGGCCGTAAATGTCGAGGTCCAACAAACCGGTCTTGTAACCCAGCCGGGAAAGAGCCACTGCCAGGTTGGCAGACACCGTGCTCTTGCCCACACCACCCTTGCCGGAGGATACAGCAATCACATGCTTAACGCCGGGCACACTGGATTTCCAGTCGGCAGGGTCATCATTGGACGCCACGCGATTGCTCTTGGGTGCATGGTGCTCGATATTCACATCGAGCTTCTTCACGCCGGGCAATTCCTTCACCGTGGCCATCACATTCTCATAAATGAAGCGGGGCACATCGGCATTCTTACTCTCAATCAGCAGCTCTATGACCACAGCACCTTCAGGGGATACCGTAATATCCTTCACGAGGCCGAAGGATACAATATCGCGACTGAAACCGGGGTACTTAACCGTTGTGAGAGCGGCTCGAATAAGAGCCGGGGATAATTCAGGCTGACTCATATCAGTAATTTAATTAACTCAGTTGTGTTTCTTAAAAAGAGTCCAGGGCATGACAATGGCATGCACAGTAGAAGCAAAAGCCGTACAGCAGGCGCGGAACACCCACACAATCGGGCGCATGACCTTATATACGCTATTGTACTTATCGTAGCAGATACTCAGAGCAAGAATGGCAGCAATAATGCCGAACTTGGGTCCCACGGCCATGTGCCAGTGAATACCCCACACGCTCTCGAGCACAAGGGAAAGCGTCATAACAAAGCCTACAAAACCAACCAGCACGAAAGCCACACTGCCCAGCACCGGATAGTGCTTAATGATACCGATGCACCAGCCGGCCACAATTCGCAGGGCGGCAATGCCGATAAACACGCCCATGCACACCACCCAGATGTGCAGCTCTACAGGAATGCCCTTCGAACCGGCCACAACACCTACGGCAGCCACCACATTATCGAGCGAGAGAGACAAGTCCATGAGCTCAATACTGCAAATTGTAGCAAAAAGGCTCTTACCGGCAAAGTTTACAGCATGCCCGGTAGCGTTCTCCACCTTCTTAACATACTTAAATCGCAGGTGGTCACAGGCAAGATAAATCAGATACACGGCACCGAACCATTTCACCCATACATTGTCCATCAGCCATGACACCAGAGCCAGAGCAATACCACGGAACAAATAGGCACCAACCAAGCCCCAGCGAAGAGCCTGTTTCTGCTGATGCTCAGGCAAGTGGGATGCCATTGCGGCAATACCAAGAGCATTGTCAACGGAGAGTAGCCCTTCAATCAGAACCAATATACCAATTACCATGCCTGCATCCATCAGGAATGCAGACCAATTTTGTGAAATAAGCTCAAAGGCAGTCTGTAAATTTGCGATAGGCATGCGCAGAGACTACCACAATCGCCCTCAAAATGCAAGCTTAACATCCCTTTATGCACACGATAATTTGTATTTCCCGCTTGCATATGGCCCGACTGTGTTCTATAATCATCGACGTCATGAAACGTATTCTTGTCACAGGCGGCACCGGCTTCATCGGAGCCAATCTCTGCCGCAGGCTTATTGAAGAGGGGCACCGTGTTATCTGCCTCGACAACAACTATACCGGTTCGCTTTCCAATGTGGAGGAGCTGATTCCCCACCCCAATTTTACTTTTGTAGAGCACGATGTCATTGAACCCTGGGATTGTGACGAAGAGCTTGACCGCATCTACAACCTCGCCTGCCCGGCATCGCCCCCTTTCTATCAGGGTGCCCGCTCCATCTTTACGACTAAAACCTGTGTACTCGGAGCCATCAACATGCTTGAGTTGGCCAAGCGCAAAGGCGCCAGGATTCTACAGACTTCTACCTCCGAGGTATATGGCGACCCGCACGAGCACCCGCAGCCCGAAACATACCGAGGGAATGTTAACCCCATCGGCATTCGTGCTTGCTACGATGAGGGCAAGCGATGCGCTGAAAGTCTGTTCTTCGACTACAACCGCCACGAAGGCGTCGATATTCGTGTAATTCGCATTTTCAACACATACGGTCCCTACATGAACCCTGATGACGGTCGAGTGGTTTCCAACTTCATTTGTCAGGCACTTCGCGGTGAGGATATTACCATTTACGGCGAAGGGCAACAGACCCGCTCCTTCCAGTATATCGATGACCTTATTGAGGGCATGGTTCGCATGATGGAGAACGAACAGGGATTCATCGGCCCCGTCAATATCGGCAACCCCGGCGAGTTCACCATTCGCCAATTGGCTGAACTTGTACTGAAGAAAATCCCCACACAAAGCAAGCTCGTGCAGCGTCCGCTGCCGTCGGATGACCCGACACAGCGCAAACCCAATATTTCGCTTGCAGCAGAGAAACTGGGGTGGGCACCCACCGTTGCACTCAATGAAGGCCTTGACAGAACGATAGCCTACTTCCGCAAAGCGATTGGTATGTCGGCCGAGTAACTTCTGCCGCAAAGATTCAACATGAGCCGATTTGTCATTGACAAATCGGCTCTTCAGTGCTAGGCTCTGCCCATGTCAAACGCAGATTTGATTCAGCAGATTGAGCAGCTCAAGAAAGAACGCAACGCCGTTATTCTGGCCCACAGCTACCAGCGCCCCGAAATTCAGGATATCGCCGACTTTGTGGGGGATTCCCTTGCCCTGGCCCGCAAAGCTCAGGAGGCCGAGTGTGATGTGATTGTGTTCTGCGGAGTTCATTTCATGGCCGAGACCGCCTGCATCCTCAACCCGACCCGCAAGGTGCTGCTGCCCGACCTGAACGCCGCCTGCTCGCTGGAACAATCCTGCCCCGCTGACGAGCTGGCAGCCTTCCTGAAGGAAAACGCCGACAAGAACTACTACGTTGTAGCCTACGTCAACTGCTCCATTGGAGTGAAAGCCTTGGCCGATGTGATTGTAACAAGCGGCAACTCCCAGCGTATCATTGAAACAGCTCCTGCTGACCGCCCGATTCTCTTTGTCCCCGACCGAAATCTTGGCGCATGGACATCCCGTAAAGTCGGCCGCGAAATGACTCTCTGGAATGGTGCCTGCCACGTGCATGAGCAGTTCACCCGCGACAAAGTTCTCGAGGTCAAAGCTCAATATCCCGATGCTGAAATTGTCTGCCACCCCGAGTGTCAGGAAGTCATTCGCCTGCTGGCGGACCACATCTGCTCAACTGAAAAGATGATTCCCTACTGCCGAGAAAGTGCAGCAGCCCGCTTCATCATTGTAACCGAGAGCGGCATACTGCACCGCCTGCGCAAACTGGTACCCGGCAAGGAGTTTATCGGCGTTGGTACAGAGAAGTGCTCCTGCGCAGAGTGCGAGTACATGAAGCTGAACACCCTGCAGAAAATCCGCGATTGCCTGCGCGACATGACACCCGAGGTGAAAGTCCCCGAGGAACTGCGCCTGCGTGCCGAGAAGCCCCTACTGCGCATGCTTGAGCTCTCCAACTGATTGCACAGCTCATGAAACTGGTTCCCCACATACTGGCTCACGGCAACTGGATTTCCATGGAAGATTTCATGGATTTAGCCTTGTACGACGAGACGGGGGGCTACTACAGCAAGAATATCAGCAATATAGGGTTTCGAGGCGATTTTTCCACCTCTGCCACGATGTGTGACCTGCTGGCACGTCGTATCGTGCAGCAATGGCGCGAGTGCAATAAAATCCACAATCGCCGCCTGCCCATTATCGAAATAGGTGGCGGTAACGGCGATTTGGCCATGGCTGTGTGCCGCAATATGTCCATGTGGGAGCGACTATGCTCCCGCTACATCATGGTTGACCGCTCTCAGGCACTACGCAACCTGCAGGGGATGGTTGGCGGGCATTCTGTGACTGTACTGAGCAGCATGGAAAAAGCGCTCAAGAAAACAGATGGCCGCGCCTTCATCTTCAGCAATGAACTGCCGGATGCCTTCCCCGCCCGGCAGTTTGTATATCAGAATGGCGAGTGGCTCGAGCTTGGGCTTTCCGTGCTGAACGGACAGGTGGTGCGACAGGCTGACCGCAAACAGCTTCCCGGCTCCGACGTCTTCGAAAAATGGAATCAGGAAGGACAGATTGTTGAAGTTCACGAGAGTTACTTCGAGTGGTATACCGAGTGGGAGAAGCACTGGAAACTCGGTACCATGGTCACTATCGACTACGGTCAAACCAATGACAGGGTTTACTATCGCCGCCCTCAGGGCAGCATGCGTGGTTACAAGGCTCACACTTTGTTGAGTGTGGATGAATTGCCGGCTCTTGCCGGGCACTGCGATATTACCTGCGACGTCAACTTTACCGATTTAATCAATTTAGCACAAGGAAGCGGAGACATGGTTCAGTACATGAGCCAGCGCGATTTCCTGCAACCCTTGGCTGACCCGAATATTCCGGAGGAGGCACACCTCATCGCCGTCCCCGGCGCCGGCAATTACTTCAATGTGCTCCTGCAACATCGATTCAATGTGTGAGCTGCTCAACATTGACGGCGTACCGGTCAATGCCGATACCTTACCTGAGTGGCGAAATGGTAAAACCGGCATAGCTGCAGAACTGGCCGATTTCCTCGCTGACTGGTTCTCAGACAGCAGCTCCATGGAACTGCAGACGAGCGGTTCTACCGGCAAGCCCAAAATCATGATGGCTACCAAGGCGGCTATGCGGGCCAGTGCCACCATCAGTTGCGAATATTTCGGACTGAATACCGAAAATCGGGTTCTGCTCTGTCTTCCCTTGCGCTACATTGCCGGCAAAATGATGGTTGTACGCGCCATTGTAAGTGGTGCCAACCTGCAACTACAGGAACCCTGCTCCACACCGCTGGCTCACATCACAGCACCAGTGGATTTCGTGCCTCTTGTCCCCATGCAGGTGGTAAGTACGTTGAAACAGCTGAACGGAACAGAACTACTTGCCAAGGCAAAGTCTATTTTGCTCGGTGGCGGCTTTATTGACCCGGCTCTGGCTGAGCAACTGCAGCACGTTCCATGCCGAATCTATGCATCATACGGCATGACGGAAACGCTGTCACACATTGCACTACGCCGGGTCAATGGAGTAAAACGTTCCGATTGGTACACGCCTCTACGTGGCGTCAGTCTCTCTCTTTCTCCTGATGCTACGCTGGTTATCTCCGTTCCGCACTTGGGTATCAGCGAGCTTGTCACGAACGATATTGCAGAAATACGACCGGACGGCAGCTTCCGCATTCTTGGCAGAAGAGACGCCGTCATCAATAGCGGTGGGATTAAAATTCAAGCAGAAGAAATCGAACAGAAACTCAGCGCAGCCACAGGTCTGACACTGCTGATAGTTCCGGCACCGGACAGTATATTGGGTCAATGCGTTGCTCTGCTCTGGGAAGGCCCTGCTGCGGCGGAAACATCGCTACTCGCAGCCATAAACGAGCTGCCTCATTACCACCAACCGCGTATTGTTCGTCATCTGCCGCAACTTCCCCGTACTGCCACGGGCAAACTGAGCCGAGCTCAGGCCATTGAGCAGCTTCGATAGACTTTATTTCTTTCGCGTTGTAGATTTACGCTTAGTCCGTCTCGCAGGGCGAGGTTTAGGTGACTCGTATTTGTTAAGATGCACCTGCACCAGCATCAGCGCAAACATGGAGGCAGCACTTACCTCCACCGCAGCACAATCCGCCACGGCCTCTGCCAGTTGCACCATCTTCTGAACAATGGAAGTATACTCCTCCTCATCCAAATCAGGCAGAGCATCCTCCAACAGCCCGTGCATATCCACCAATTTGCGGTAGAGCTGCAGCCAATTATCCTCGGGACCGGCCGGCAAAGTTTCGATAATGCTTTCAGGCAGAGAGTCCAGCAGGCGCTCCGTCTTGTGCAGCATACGCTGCTGCTCACGCGAAAGCGAACGATTGTTGCGTGCGGCATCGAGAATAAATCTCACATGGACGGCCAAATCACCGTGAGCTTCGAGCACGGCAACCGGCACATGGTTGACGACAGACCACTCTTCACCACGGCGGGCTGCTGCACCGAAAAGGCGCATCAGCACTTCCTTGCGCCCGGCAGGCGTCAGTGGCTCGCGTTCAAACAACATTGCGCGGTTATACTAGCAACTCAATCCCCCTATTTCAAGCCCAAATTATGACTTCGCCGCGATATACACTCTTATGTACACCAAATACCGCCTCCGCAGCACAGTCAAGAGATACAGCAGCTGTTAGTGAAAGAAAAAAACGCAGGTCAGGAACCTACGTCTACAGGCAGATGCACAGGGTTGGGTCCCTCAGCTACTTATCCAGCCATCTGATTTCAATCTTGCCTAGTGGAAGGATAGGTGCCGCCCGGACATTCAATCTAACTCACAACAACGAATATGTCAACTGCAAAATCAAAACGAGGGGCGTCCGGATTTTCACCAGACCCTGGTCGAACCCTCCCCTCACGACGGATTTCATCATATAAAAACGAAAAAGTCAAGCGCATTAACGCGTTGCAAGAATTAGGAAAAGAGCAATTTGTCTATCCATTCCCCGACTAACTCCAATTTAGCGGTCAAAATAGGTCAAAAACCTCTAATTGTTCCAACGCGTGCTCATTCATCAATAGGTAAGGATATATGGTCTTTCCTGAGCAATAAAAAAGCCCCCAACAGGATTAGGAGCTCTACAGGAGGGTATCACAGACGGTTAATCTCAGATTACATACGCCAGCTGCGCCGTTGTGCTGGTCGCGGGTGCCTCCCGGAACTTCACGGTAACTCCGAAACACCAAAAAGTCAACCACAAAAGCGATGAACTGAAAGATGGGATTTTGTAAGTGGCGGAGATATGATTCAACCTTTGGGCGGTTCGGTGGTTTTGTGAGCACGGCGGAGGGCTCGATTCCATACACGCTTTCTGTACTCCGCTATATCCTCATACACCGGATGCCCCTTTGCATGATACAACACGCGCAATTTGCCTTTGGGCTTGGGGTGCGCGGGCATTTTCATATTGCGTATCTGCTCACGGCGTTGCTCACGCTCCCATTCATCCCAATCGATGGCGCCCTGTCTGCGGGATTCACGAAAGGCTCGCGCCTGTGCCGCCTCGGCGAACTAGGCCGGGGTTTGGTGGAGTTGTTTCTTACGACGCCCTTTCATGCAGAAACCGTAGCACAGAATAAAAGGAAAGACAAGCCATGATTTGGCGAAACACTGATTATGAAAAGAGAGTCAGGATGAGGCTACGGCATTGAAATAAGGCCATATTCAACCGAGCGAGAGAAAGGGAGTCGACATTTTGAATCATTTTGTTCTTGTAAAGAGCGGAAATGCTGCTAAAATGAGGATATGGTAAGGATACTCGCAGCAACAGATTTTTCAGAAGAAGGCAAGCCGGTACTTGACTTCACCGCCGACATGGTAAAACGATGCGGCGGTAAGATGTACCTGCTGCATGCCGTAGAGCCCTGCATGATGGACGCCGCCGGTTGCATGGCAGCGGATGACATGCTGGGTGGGTTCTCCACAATGGCGCCCATGGAATGTGCCGACCAGACCTCCACTGTGCTGGCAATGGCAGATAAGCGGGCTCACCTGCTTGCTGACCAAATCAGCAAGGAGTGGGACATCCCCATCTACGGCAAAGCAGAAGAAGCAGATGACATCGTGGAATGTGTACACGATTTCTGTACGCGCCACAAGATTGACATCCTGGTTATCGGCAATCGCCACCACTCCCTGCTCTCCTCACTCCTGCTTGGCAATACAGCTGAGAAGCTGGTACGCGCCGCAAAGATTCCCGTAACGGTGGTTCCCTGCGGCCCCAAAGTCAATTTATGAGGCTGATTTTTCTGGGAGACGTTGTGGGCGAACCGGGACGGCTCGCCCTCTATAGGGCTATACCCGAACTGCGGGCTCAGTATGAGCCTGCTCTGATTGTAGTCAACGGCGAAAATGCTGCCGGAGGTCGTGGCATCACCCCCAGACTCTGTGAGGAGTTCCTTGCCAACGGGGTCGATGTCATCACGCTCGGCGACCACGTGTGGGACCAGAAGGATTTACCCGGCTGGATTGACCGGGAGCCCCGTGTGCTGCGCCCGCACAACCTCCAAGTCGGCACTCCGGGTAAAGGCAGCATCATTGTCGATACCCCTCAGGGCAAAGTGGCTGTACTCTGCCTGAGCGGGCGAACCTTCATGGGACCGGGGCCGGAAAATCCCTTCACTACCGGAGCAGAGGAAGCCATCCGCTTGCGGGATGCCGGAGCCGGCGCCCTGCTCGTTGATATCCACGGAGAAGCTACCAGCGAAAAAATTGCCATGGGACATCGGCTCGATGGCATAGCAAGTGCCGTACTCGGTACCCATACCCATGTGCAGACAGCAGATGCCCGCATATTACCCGGTGGAACAGCCTGTATGACCGATGTCGGCATGTGTGGCCCGAGAGACGGCATCATCGGGCGCGATGCAGAGGCTGTGCTGGAAGGCTGTATCTCCTCTATGCCCTGTAAATACCCTATCGGCGGTTGGCCTGCGCGCGTAAGCGGAGCCGTTGTTGAAGTCGACCCTCATACAGGACGAGCTGTGAATATACAAGCAATCAATTCTGATTATGATCGATGAAGAACGATTCGGCGGGATTGCCCGCCTGTACGGATTGAAAGGTGCCGAGCGACTGGCAGCGGCTCGTGTGGCAGTGGTGGGAATTGGCGGAGTCGGTTCCTGGGCGGCAGAGGCTTTGGCTCGCAGCGGTGTGGGCACCATCATTCTGCAGGATATGGACGACCTCTGCATCACCAACACCAACCGACAGATTCACGCGATGCAAGGCACCTACGGGCAGATGAAAGTGGAGGTCATGGCAGAGCGACTCAAGCTCATCAATCCCTCCGTGAAAGTTGTTCAACTGTTTTCTTTCTACACCGTTTCAGCCCCTGAACGTCTGTTTGACACACAGCCGGCTGTTGTCATAGACGCCATCGATTCCATGCGCCCGAAAACGCACCTTATCGCAGAATGCCACCGCAGAGGCATTAGAATTGTTACCTGCGGGGGCGCCGGTGGGCGTATCGATGCCTCGGCCATCGCCATGGCCGACCTCGCCCGCACCTGTGGCGACAACATGCTCTCGCAACTGCGTAAAAACCTGCGTAAGGATTACAATTTCCCGCTCTACGATCGCTGCCCGGAAATCGGCATTCCCTGCGTGTACTCAAGCGAGCGACCGAGATTTCCGAAGTGCGACGGCAGCGTGAGCACGGAGCGCGAAGCCGGTCAGAAAGGAGGGATTGGGTGCGCCTCGGGCTTCGGTTCCGCCACCCATATCACCGGAACATTCGGGTTCATGATGGCCGGCAAGGCGCTGGAGATACTGAGTAATCCCCCTGCTGATACAGTATAACCTTGACATCACGGGCGCTGATAGGTAAGATTCCGCGCGAATCATACACGATTTTCAGGGTCCTCATCACGCGGATTCTGATGACGGATAACCTGCAGAACTGAGCTATGCAACGCACAGATTACCACACGCACACCCCCCTCTGCCTGCACGCACAGGGAGAACCGGAGTCCTTTGTCGCCAAGGCTCTCGAACTGGGGTTAACCACCTACGGCATAGCAGACCATGCTCCGATGCCCCCTGAGCAGGAGCCCTACGACAACTGGCGCATGCTCTGTGCGGATGCCCCACGCTACCGTGAATGGATTAACCACGCCCGAACTGCAGCTGGGGCTAGCTCACTGACCATCCTCACCGGACTGGAGTGTGACTGGTTGCCCGGTATTGCCCCCTGGATTTCTGAACTGCGACGAAGCTTCGACTGTGACTACCTCATCGGCTCCGTGCACTACCTGCGCCACCATGAATCGGTGGATGACGCCATCTATGCAAACCGTAGCATTACCGGCAACACAGAGTTGGATTGGGAACTCTACTGGCAAGCTGTTACCGACATGATTAAGAGCGGGCTATTCGACATCGTGGGGCATATCGACCTCGTTAAAATATGGGGACGCGTGCCCGAAGGTAACCTCATGCGCTACTACACCCCTGCTCTCGAGGCTCTGCAGGAAAGCGGCATGGCCGTAGAAATCAACACCGCCGGCTGGCATAAGCACTGTGCGGAGCAATACCCGAGTCGCCAATTTCTGCAAGAGCTTCTGAAGCGCCGCATCCCCATCGTCATCAACTCCGACGCCCACTACCCCGAGCACCTCTCCCGCGGGTGGGAACAAGCCATAGCTCTGCTGCAGGAACTCACAGGCAACCGCCTGCAGCAATATAAACACCCGATTAAGAACAAGCCTTCTCAATATCTGTATGTCTATGGATCTCTTTGATTTTGCTGAACAGCAAGCTCACGACACCGAGCGGGAACGTTACGATGAACTTTGCCGAATTATTAACCGGAATAATGAGCTTTACTACGCCAAAGCTCAACCTGAGATAACGGATGCTGAATACGATGCTCTGTACAGAGAGTTAGAACAGATTGAAACCGAGCACCCCGACTTTATCACCCCGGACTCCCCTACCCAGCGCGTTGGTAATGACCTGACGGAAGGTTTCCGCAAGGTGACTCACCCGCGCCCCATGCAGAGTATCGATGATATCTTCGAGCACAAACCCGGTCTGGGAGATACGGATGCCGAGCTCATCGACTTCTACAACCGACTCTGTCGCAGTCTGGGGCAAGAAGCCCCGAAAGTCGTCATTGAACCGAAAATCGATGGCTGCGCCGTAACCCTCATGTACCGCAACGGCCGTTTGGCCTACGCCGCTACGCGTGGAGACGGCACCACGGGCGACGACATCACAGCCAACATTCTTACTATCAAAAGCATACCTCGCCAATTGCCGGAGGGCGCACCCGTTGTGCTGGAGGTACGTGGCGAAGTCTACATGCCATTCGCGGATTTCAACCGACTGAACGAACAGCGCGATGCCGAGGGCCTGCCCGCTCTGGCCAATCCTCGCAACGCCACTGCCGGTACCATCAAGCTGCTGGATGTGGAGGAAGTTGCGGCACGCCCACTCGCATTCCTTGCACACGGTATTGGTGAATACGAAGGCACGCCCATGCACTCTGCCGATGATTTTGAAGCGTTGCTCCTGCACATGGGAATACCATGCAATTCCCCCATCATTCGAGCTGAAGGTATTGACGCTGTGCGCCAAGCCGTGCAGGACATCAATATCCTTCGCCACGACCTGGGTTACGGTACCGATGGTGCTGTCATCAAGCTTTCCGACTTCGCCCTGCGCGAATCCCTCGGCTCAACCGCTCGCGCCCCACGCTGGGCTGCTGCATTCAAATACCTTCCCGAGCAGAAAGAAACAATCCTTCGCGCTATCACCATTCAGGTGGGACGAACCGGCGTGCTCACCCCGGTAGCAGAGCTGGAACCGGTACAACTTTCGGGTACTACCGTATCTCGCGCGACACTGCACAATCAGGATGAGATTGAACGAAAAGACATCCGCATTGGTGACACGGTTCTTGTCGAGAAATCAGGCGAAATCATTCCATCTATCGTTCACGTTAATAAAGACAAGCGCCCGGAAAGCGCCGTCCCCTACAGTCTGTTTCAGGCAGTGGATGGACTCTGCCCAAGCTGTGGTGAACCCATCTCACAGGAAGATGGACAGGTTGCCTGGCGATGCACGAACTTCACCTGCACCGCACAGGCAGCTATGCGTACTACCTATTTCTGCAAACGAGAGGCCTTGGATGTCGAAAATCTGGGGGGTACAGTAGCAGAGGCACTGGTACGTAACGGTTTTATTGCTACCCCACTCGATCTTTTCAAGCTCAACGTAGAACAACTGGGAGCACTTAATCTTGGTACCGAGGATGAGGTACGCCGGTTCGGTGAGAAAAACGCTGCCAAGGCGCTCGATGCACTGAATCGCGCTCGCACGCTCCCCCTTGATCGTTGGCTGACGGCATTCGGCATCTCAACCATTGGAGTCACAACTTCTCGAGAAGTTGCAACTTACCACCGTGATTTGCAGCAATTGGCGCATTCCGAATATCTGAGCACTCTTATTAGCTTGGAAGAACGCGTCAACCGCTACAATGCCCTTAACCCCAAAGCCAGAGGAAACAAAGGCGCAGACAAGGACGCACTGGAGTTACAACGCAGTGAATTGAAAGCCGCCATGGAGCAAGAGGCCACGCCCTATGAAAAACGAGGCTTTCTCTCTCTCTTGCCAGATGGAAACAATAAGTTAAAACTCAGCAACCCGCTGGGATCAGTTTCAACCCATAAGTTACAGGAGTGGTTCACTTCAGCTGCAGGAATTCAGGTCATGAATACACTCCATGAGCTAGGTATCAATCCGGTGTCTGCCACCTATTCCGAAACAGCAATGGCAACAGAGGGCCCCTTGGGTGGTCTCACATTTGTTCTGACGGGCGCACTGAGCCGCCCCCGCCCGGAGTTCGAGCGTATGATAACAGAGGCGGGAGGCAAAGCTACAGGCTCAGTAACGAAAAAGACGTCATACCTTGTCGCTGGAGAAGGCGGTGGCAGCAAACGAGATAAAGCAGTTAAGCTCAATATTCCCATTATCGACGAAGAGACGCTGCTCGCATTACTGAAAGGAGAACAGGCATGAGTGACAAAGCATTAATTTACGGCACCATAGCCATTGATACGCTGATAACTCCGAACGGAAGAGCCAACTCAGTGCTGGGAGGCAGTGGGATTTATGCCGCGCTGGCTGCCAGATTGGTAACGGAGGACATGGCTCTGGTCGGAGTAGTCGGTACGGATTTCGATGAAAAATACTCTCTTGCTATGCAGGCTCGGGGTGTGAGCATGGAACATGTCGAACAGGTGGAAGGTCAAACCTTTGCCTGGACCGGTCGCTACGAGGACGACATGAACAATCGCACCACGGTCAGCACGATTGAGGGGGTACAGGAGCACTGGCGCATGCAGCTTGCCCCGGAATTGCAGCAATGTACACTGGCCGTTGCCACCAATGTGACGCCGCCGCTGCAGTGCCGCATGCTCGAGCAATGCCCGCAGGCAACATTCCGCATGGCAGACTTCATGAAGTCCTGGATTATTCGTGAGCGCGAGTATACACATAAGCTACTCGGCATGGTTGATTTGGCACTCATGAATGATGAGGAAGCCCGCGAATATGCCGGAGTCGATGACAGCTTGGCTGCCGGTTATCAATTACTGGATGCCGGTCCACGCTATGCTATCGTCAAACACGGCAGCGCCGGCTCTACACTCTTCCACCGAACGCCCGAGGGCGAAGTTCGGATTTTCCGCTGTCCGGCCTGGCCACTGGTGAATGCTGTCGACCCCACAGGAGCCGGCGATTCCTATATGGGCGCTTTGGCCGGCTATCTCACCCACTGCCTGAATGGTGGCAATCCCGACTGGGAGGACATGAAGCGAGGCGTCGCTATTGCCACGGTTGTCGCAGCTGCCGTGTGCGAGAAGTTCGGTACGGTGTCTCTCTTTGCACTCACCCGCCGTCAACTGGCAGAGCGGGTTGAGGAATTCCGCCGCATGACAAGCTGGGATTAAGCTACAGGGATATTAAAAAGTGAGGGCATATTGTGGCAACGCCGCAATATGCCCTTCTTATAATTAAGATGAACTCAACGGTTACTCCCAGTCGTCGGATGTCCACTCATCGTCTGATTCAGCTCCGGCGGAGGGCTTTTCCCCATCTTCTTCATCCTCATCCTCCTCATCCTCCTCATCCTCCTCTTCCTCGGCCTCATCGCCGGAGTCGGAAGGAGCTGCAGGCTTAACAGCCCCGGGCTGAACCGGAGTCATGCCGGGCATAGCCACAGCAGGAGCCTCGCCATTGGGTTTGCGCATGAGTATGTGAGTATCACGCACACCGTCACGAATGGTATCGACAGCGTGAATATCGCCAATCCCACTGAGCACGGTGCCGGCCATACCGGCAATCATAGCGGCTGACGGGTCAACCGCAGACGCTGCACCGGCCAGAGGAGCAAGAGCAGCGGCGCGAATGCTGTAAACTGAGCCTGTAAAAGAAGTTTTTGCTTTGGCATTCTTCAAAACCAGATTATTGAGTGCCGGAACTGTACCGATTGCGATGCTATCATTAGTCATCAGGACATTAGATTTGAATGCACCATATGATTCCGGCAGAGTAACGCTGATACTTGTAGCTCGGGAGCCTTTATTAACCTTATAAAGTTTCTTCATTTTCACTCCGAACAATGCGCCCGCAGAAGTAGCCAAACGCTCAGCGGCTTTTGTCAGAGCCTTAATGTCCTTATACGTGTTGAAATATGAGACATGAGGAGTTCCTTTCACATTGAAAATGACGAACGCGGAGCCGGAACCAAAGGTTTTATTGACGTTCTTAAGTGCCATCATGGTAGACTGCACGCGAGAACTGAGTTTCGCAGCCTCACCTCCTGTGGAGCTCTCTGCTAACGTTGCATCATAAGCACCGAATACATGAGCAGACGCCGTAACAAGGTCAGGAATCGTATAATTGAGCGGTGCGGTAAAGGGAGTGCTCTCAGTATAGAAAATTGTCTTGGAACTAGACCCCATTCGAGAAAGAGCGATTGTACCCGGGGAATATTTTGCGCCACAGGCATCCCTGTTTATCCGAACGTGGGTTGCACCACTGGGCATGCGCCATGCTGCAAGGGTGAGAGGCTTGGTATTCTTGGTAGACGAAAATGAGGTCAGCCACGAGGCCAGTGTTCTCGAACCTCTACCGGCTGAATTGAAAAGCTGGGCTTGCTTGGGATTTTCAGCTGAGAGCAGCTTAAATGCATTGGAAGCAAAACCACTGACAATATTTATGCCGGTGTTGCTATACGCGCAGAAAACATTCAGCAACTCAGGGCTCACGTAAGCCACCCCAATACCGTTGCGCCTGATAACAGAATCACAAAATGCCATTTTATCGCCGGCAAGAATCGATGACTCAACATTTCCCGACAATTTAATTTCTGCAGGATTCTCACAGATAACCATGATAAGAGCATTGCTCTGTACTTTATAAAGCTGATAGACGGATTTTGCCGAAGCTGCAGCCTTCACCTGTTTACCAACTTTATCAGAAGTATCAACATCGGCCATTAATGCAGCGGCATTGTATTTCCAGCCCTTATATCCATTAATGGTCACGCTCTCAGCCCCGGGTCCCTTCGCGGCCTCTATACACGCATTCATTATTCCCGGCAGACGATGTTTGCCTTCATATTTAATTTGAAGAACGGTGTATATGGGTTTCAGTGTAGCAGACTTTACCTTGATTAATGATGCAGCCGCTGCACTGCGAGAAAGCGAAAACCCGGAGTCTCGAATGATATCTGCATAGTCTTCCCCCGCTGACTCAGACCAACTCTGAGCCATAAGCTGCCCCTCTCGACGGGATGCCAAGTATGTATAGATTGGTTGAAATGCAGAAAAGGTCTGAGTAGAGCCCTTGCCCATAGCAATAGCGAAACCATCTGTCAGTTCCGCATATTCGGCAGAATCAAAAGGACCGGGAGCAGCAGGATCGTCAGTCTCGTTTTTCACTATAGGGGTACTCAGTAGCACTGCTGCTTTATCTGTGTAATCATTCAGAGCCAAGAACGCTTCTGCATCTGCCGGAATGAACTCCAAAACAGGATACGCCTCTGCCCTAATGCTTACATTAGCACCGACTTTGGCGGGAGGAGCCGCGAGCGAGCGATATACAGCAGCTGCATCTTTCGGCGCTGCCTGCAGCACCGATATCAGGGTTGCACCAATAAGAGTAAGAGTAGTTTTGCAGTTCATGGTAATGTCAGTCTAACGTATAGAATCAAAAATGTAAAGAATAATCCAACAGGAGTATAATAACATGACGCTAAATCTCAACATCCAGCTCAATACCAAACGCAGAGGAAAGAGAATCGGCATCAAAAGAGCCCTCAGTGGAAGGAATGACAGGAGCAGACATCAGAGAAGCGGGCTCGACCGAGCGTAGGCAGAACAACAACATCGGGTCGGCATCGATAAGTATACCGGCAGCATAAATGGCAGCAGCAGCGTGTGCGCAGGGCTCGGACCAATCGGGACAACTGCAGCTCATGTGCCAGTCAGTGGGTTCCGGTAACAGGCCATCATCGGGCGCACAGAGTATTTCCAGCACTGCGGCATCCACCTTTCCCTCCAGCAGAGAAACGAGGGAATCGATACGACCGTAACAAGCCGTTCGTATATACTCCAACTGTTCATCAGCAAGAGGTTCGATGCGAAGACTGACCTCGTATATCTCCTCTGCACTCACAAGAGCGGTGATAAGCCCGGGGCCTATGTTCAAATCGAGCACACAACCATGGCGCAGCAGAGAGCGCCCGGGGGCCAGGCACAGCCCCCCTGCTTCGCAGCGAGCCAGATGCTTCATCCACGCACTGCCCCAGAAGTTTGCAGCCAGCTTGCGACTTGTATTGACAACAGGATGTAACTCAGCCCCCTCGGCACGCAAGTCCTCCAAGCGTTCAGCAGCGAGCGCGCCCAACTGCTTTACGCTAAGGCGAGGGCTGTAATCCTCATCATACATATCTCCATGAAAAGCACCGCAAAGTTGCCGGAGCAGACTTTGCGGTGCGAAATTGTTATTGATGAGCTTACTTGGTTACGCTCTTGAAGTACTCAAGAGTGGTCTTAAGACCTTCCTCGAGAGTGTACTTGGGCTCCCAACCGGTGGAGCGCAGCTTGTCAGCACATGCACGGCTATGCTTCACATCGCCGGCACGCTCAGGCAGGTGAACCACCTTGGAAGAAGACCCCGCGGCCTCAATGATGATGTCGGCGAGCTTGTTGATGGTAATCTGACCACCGTAACCAACATTGTTCACGCCGGTTACCTCCGGATGCTCAGCCACGTATGCAAGGGCTCCTACAATGTCCTTCACATAAATGAAGTCACGGGTCTGCTCGCCATCGCCATACACGGTAATGTCCTCGCCCTTGATAGCCTTCTCCATGAAAATCGGTACAGCGGCGGCATAAGCGCCCTTCGGGTCCTGACGGGGGCCGAACACATTGAAGAATCGGCAGCAACCGGTGTTAATCTGACCGGTAGTGCGGAACATGTCCATATAGTACTCGCCGTCCAGCTTGGTGATACCATAGGGGCTCTTGGGCTCCGGATACATGGTTTCCACCTTGGGTACGATGGGATTGTCGCCGTAGATAGCTGCGGAGGATGCAAGCACAACCTTCTTGCAGCCGGCCTTGCTGGCCTCTTCGAGAACAACAAGCAGACCATTCACGTTGAGGTCGATACACTCGCGAATCTTGCTCATGGACTCGGGAACGGACACAAGTGCAGCCATGTGGAAAATGTAATCCACGCCCTCCACAGCCTTGGCCACGAGCTCGCGGTCAGTAATGGAGCCCTCGATGAAGGTCACCTTCAGACCGTCCAGATTCTTCTTGTAGCCGGTGCGCAGGTTGTCCAGCACACGAATTTCCTCAGCCACACCCTGATAGTGCTCAGCAATGTGGGAACCGATGAAGCCGGCACCGCCGGTAATGAGAATTTTCATGGTAATAGAAAAAATGTTGTTTGTTAACGCCCCAATAATATAGCATCCCCTGCCTGATTGCAAGCAAAGAATGACTCGGTCTCTAAAAAAAAGGAGAAAAACATTAACCCAGACACCGCAGTACAGTATACTACACGCATTTCTGTGTCATTTAGCGAACAAATTAAAATTTTGACGCAGCGTTTTCTTGACTTGTGCACAAGATAGACTAGAATAAAAGAGTCAATAGACCTCCAATTTAGTTATGAAGTTCACAACCATCATCACCACCATCGCTGTTACTTTCAGCGCCCTGATTGCTACAGCTCAGGCCGAAATTAAGGTTGCCGCAGTCAACGTGACTGAGCTCTACACCATGTTCTACAAGCGCTTTGATACAGAGGTGCGCCTGAAGGAAGAAGAGGCCAAAATCAAAGCTGAGATTAAACAGCGCGAGGATAAACTGAAGATTCTCCAGGAAGAGGATCAGAAGATTCAAAAACAGTATGACCCCTCCCTCTCCGAATCTCAGGTAAAGAAGCTGCGCGATCAGCATAACATTAAGGTAAACGAGATTCAGGCTGCTCAGCAGGAGCTGCAGACGTTCGTACAGCGTCGCTCTCTGGCTTTCAAGGAAATGTTCCGTCGTGATATGGCTCTTCTCTTCAACGAAGTTCAGCAGGCTATCACAGACTGCGCCGCTCAGGGCGGTTACGAGCTGGTTATCGACTCCAGTGCGACCAATGCCACGACCGGCATGAAGGTATTCCCCCACGTAAAGAGCACCTTCGACATCACCCCTGAAGTTCTTAAGCACATCAACTCCGGTGCACCTGCCGGCTTCGACCCCAAGGCCGAACTGCAGCGTCTGTATGGCAGCAGTGCTGTACCCGGTACGATGTAAGTAGTATAATAACCCCTAATTAGAGCGCGACTATGAACCTTTCTCTCAATCAGGTTGTCGAGCTCACAGGGGGCAAGGTTCTTAACCCGACTCCGGAGGCGCTCAGCATCTCCGGAGTCGCAACGTTAGCAGAGGCCTGCCCCGGTGAGATTTCATTCCTAGGCAACGAGAAATACTTTAAGGATTTCCTCGCAACCAAAGCCTCTGTAGTTTTGGTTCCGCCGTCACTTCCGGAATACCCGGAGGGCGTTGTCTTCATCGAAGTGGAAAATCCCTCATTGGCCTTCAATGCAGTTGTGGGCTATTTCATGAAGGCTGCCACTGATTTTGTGGCCGGTATAGCCCCTACCGCCTATGTTGATCCGACAGCAAAGCTTAACCCGGACAAGGTTCGTGTAGCTCCCGGCGCAGTTATCGAGGCAGGTGCCGAGATTGGCGACGGTTGCGATATTGGCCCCGGCTGCGCCATCGGCAAGTCCGCTATACTGGGAGAGAACTGCAAGCTGTATGCTAACGTTGTCGTTCGCGAGCGTTGCATACTGGGCAAACAGGTAGTGGTTCAGCCCGGTGCAGTCATCGGCTCCGATGGCTTCGGGTTCCTGCTCAACAAAGAGACAGGCCGTTACGAAACTGTTGATCAGGTTGGTATCGTTATTATTGGCGATAATGTCGATATCGGCGCCAACACGACAATTGACCGCGCTCGCTTCGGTCGTACCATTATTGGCGAAGGCACCAAGATTGACAACCTTGTACAGATTGGTCACAATGTAGTTGTCGGCAAACACACCGTCATTGTTTCCCAGAGCGGTATTGCAGGCAGCACAACTATTGGCGACTATGTGACAGTGGCAGCACAATGCGGTATTGCCGGTCACCTGAAGGTGGGTGACAAGGCTGTAATGGCCGCACGCACCGGTGTGATGTCTGACCTCGAGGGTGGCAAGATTTACTGGGGTGCTCCGGCAGCCCCCTTCTCAGAAGCCCGCAAGCAGTTTGCAGCAATTCGCCGACTGCCCGACGCCATGAAAGAAATGGCCAACCTCAAAAAGCAGGCGGAGGAAATCAAAGCCCTTATCGATCAGGCTCTGGCCGATCAAGCCGGCAGCTGACAAACTTCCGGAGTATAAAGAAAGTCCGCAGCACACCTTGCTGCGGACTTTCTTTTTCAAGTGATTTTAAATCTATTACAGTGCCTTCTGAATAAGCTCATTCAAAGGTTCCACATCATACTTATCAGCCCAGGCTTTCAGCTCCTTACCTGCATACGAAGCAAGCCCATCTGCAGTAAGCTGGCGAGCCAATTTACCGGCCGGTATCAACATACAGAAAAAATCGTCATCGGACAGATAGCCGACCTTAATTTTGCCATCGCGATTCATAATAACCCCATCACAAGGCGACATGGAGTTCAGCTCAATGATGGCAGCTGTCAGGGCATCTCGGTCGATTTCGTATGTAACATCAGAGCTCATGCGCGTATTATACAGAATAGGACCATGTAATACAAGCCACAAGTTTGCCAAACATCAGGCTTGACCTCACCCCTTGTTTTAGTGTAGGCTATAGGCATGAGTAGAAACCATGTTATGCTGGCAGCCGTTCTGATGTGTACCCTGCCCGTCGCCTGCATCCAACAGCAGCAACAGCAGCAAAGCAGAGTCTCTCAAAACGAAGAGCTACAAGAACCGGAAATGGCACCCCCGCTTCACCTCGGTGCTGTACACCAAGTCTACCCCGAACAGGGCTTTGCACTGCTTCGCATTATCGGCCCCATACCGAAGGGAGGAACCGTTCTCATTTCCCACCCAATGGATGGCACAAACTCCCGCATCGGTAACCTGATTGTCTCTTCCGAGTTTGCCACCAGAAACAATATTATTGCGGCAGACATCCGCTCCGGCACCGTCATGAAGGGTGACAGGGTTTTTCAATATCGCAATCTATCGGCCTCTCAGAACGACGATGAATCCGAAAGCTCAGATTCCGACAGCGTAGAACACCCTATTCTGGACACGGTACCCGACAGCGTTATTAAAGAGGTAGAAGCTGCGGAACAGGCAGAAACGGAAAGCACGAATGATGATACTGTCGTCGAACATACATACACAACTCCGGAACCGGAGCCCGTCTCTGCACCGCCGGCCCCGTCAGATTCGCCTAACGTTCCATCGTATCTGGAAGATATTCCCGACGACATCAGCGGCTGGAATTAACACACAACTCAATTTTTTTCAACAAATATGAAGCTTCAGTATTACGTAGATGAAGAAGGCGAAAGCGTTATCGGCCTGTGGGTTCCGAAGCGCCAATGCTGGATAGACGTCACCGGACAGGATGAGCAGATATGGGCAGCACTGCAGCCTGATGGTAAAAAGCTGCGTAAAGAAATAGAAACCTGGATTTCGAAGGGAGCGCCCGATGGTGTAGTCGTCGACATGGAGGGCTTAGTAACCTCCAGTGCTCTACATGTACAACCCTGTACTATAGCATGTCTGGGTAAGTGCTACGCCGCCCATGCAAAAGAGTTCAGTGGCGACACGCCTGAAGAACCTTCGATTTTCCTGAAAGCCACCTCTGCCATCAGTTCAGACATATCCTACGTACTGAACCCACCCGGAGCAAAAAAATTGGATTATGAAGTAGAGCTTGCCGTTATAGTGGGCGACACACTTCACAATGCTACTGCAGCTGAAGCAAAACGAGCCATCATCGGCTATACCATTATGTGCGACTATTCCGAACGCTCCTATCAACTCGAGCACGGTGGTCAATGGACCAAGGGTAAGAGCTACGATTCATTTGCACCGTTTGGGCCTATTTTCGTATCGAAAGACGAAATTCCCAATCCCGACAACCTCATACTTCAGCTCAAGGTCAACGGCGAAATCAGACAGAATGCCAGCACCGCAGAACTTATCATGCCGGTAGCAGAATTGGTTGCATATGTATCCCGCTTCATGACTCTGAATTCCGGGGACGTCGTTTCTACCGGAACGCCCGGTGGCGTGGGCATGGGGATGACTCCGCCTCAATACCTTAAACCGGGAGATGTTGTGGAACTGGGCTGTGATGCTATAGGCTGGATGAAACAAGTTGTAGAACAGGAATAATTTTTTTAAAAAAAGTTTGCATTTGACGCAAAACAATGTAGAATAATCGTTGTCCGCTTACGACCACGTCTCTCACCATTATCTCTACTGCTTTCAAATGAAAATCCTCGTCACCGGAGTTGCCGGCTTCATCGGTTACCATACAGTCAATCGTCTTATCAACGAAGGACATCATGTCGTCGGCATTGATAACCTTTGTGACCCGGACAGTGTTGACTTAAAGAAAGTGCGACTTTCCCTACTGGGTATCAACCCCGATTCCATACATGACGCGACCCCCATTCGCAGCTCTATTGCCATATTTGATTTTATCAAACTCGATATTCTAGACAGAGAGAAGATACTGCAGCTCTGCCATGAGTGTAAGTTTGATGCTATTATTCACTTGGCAGCTGTAGCCGGAGCCGCAATTTCTGCACAATACCCGCTTCCTTTCTACGACATCAACACAACAGGTACTCTGAATGTCCTGGATTGTGCCAGACTTACAGGGGTTAAGCATGTATTCTTTACCTCGAGCTCTGTGGTACACGGCAAACTTTCCCAAGCTCCCATGAAGGAGTTCGACCAAGTCGATACCCCCATGAGTATGTATGCTGCATCCAAGCGTGCAGCTGAGTTGTTGTGCTACACCTACGCCTATTCCTACAACGTTCCTGTCACGATTTTCCGACTTTTCACCGTTTATGGTGCTTGGTGCCGCCCGAACACCATTCCCATGCAAATTGCGCGAGATATCACCGAGGGCAACCCCATAACCGTTATCAACAACGGATATCTGGTACGTGACTTCACCTATATTGATGATGTCATTGACGGAATGATGTTCGCCATTAATACACCGAGCCACAAACCGGGGCAACCTCCATACGCGCTTTACAACGTAGGTCGTTCCACTCCGGTTCCCTATCTCTCGTTCATTCAAAGCATCGAAATGGCTCTTGGTCAGCCTGCTATTATCGAACAGGTTCCCACAGACCCGTTCTCCATCGGTGAGCATGTGGAAATGTATGCTGACACAACCAATCTCGAAGCAGAATTAGCCTACTCCCCTGTGTGGGACTACGAGGAGGCAGTCCCGCTTTTTGCCCGCTGGTTCAAAGAAAATTACAACGTCAATTTTACCATTTAACAACATTCTGAAATGGTGGCAGAGGTTCGGAACTTCTGCCACAGTTTCTATCATCACCGTGAATCCGATACTCTACAACATAGGCAAGCGATTTCTCTTCAGTCTGGACCCCGAAACTGCCCACGGCCTGACCTTGGCAGGTCTGCGCATGGCTGAAAAAACTCACCTTCTTCCCCTCATTGCCCCGCGCACTGTCGAGGATCCCGTGACTGTCATGGGGATTAAGTTCCCCAACAGAGTCGGGCTGGCTGCCGGCATGGACAAGGAAGCTAACACCGTGGCGGCTTTCGGGCGACTCGGGTTCGGCTTCGTTGAAGTGGGCACCTTAACCCCACGTCCCCAACCCGGTAATCCCAAGCCGAGACTGTTCCGTTGCATCAAAGAGCGCGCCATTATCAATCACATGGGCATCAACAACCCCGGTATTGATAAAGGAGTTGAGAACATCGAGTCAACGACACGCTTTAATGGAGTACTTGGCGTAAACATCAGCAAAAACAAAGTTACCCCTAACGACGAAGCTCGCATGGACTATCTGGCCTGTATGCGTGCGGCCTGGGGAGTAGCTGATTATATAGCTATCAACTTTTCCTGCCCGAATGTTCCCAATCTCTGCAATCTGGCCAAAGCTGCGCCCGCTGCAGATCTTCTTGCATGCCTCAAGAGCGAGCAGGCAAACCTCACCAATGATACAGGGCGTTACGTGCCCATCGTCATGAAGGTATCCCCCGACATGGAGGAAGCACAGATTAATGAGCTTGCACAGGTCTTCATGGACAGCCAGCTCGATGGCCTTATCTGCTCCAATACAACAACCACTCGTAAGGGTGTGGAAAATCATCCGGCTGCAAGCCAGAGCGGTGGTCTTTCCGGGGCCCCGCTCTACGACCGTGCCAATGAGACGCTTGAGGCCTTTGCTAAGGCACTCAAGGGTAGCATTCCCATCATCGGTGTGGGTGGTATCATGAATGGCAATGATGCAGTAAAGAAAATACAGGCCGGCGCCAGTCTCGTGCAGCTGTACACCGGTTTCATCTACAACGGGCCCAAGCTCATACACGATTGCGCCAAAGCAATCCGCGACATGAAGTAATACGTCGCGCCCCATTTACTTTGAAAGAGCCCCTACTTGGGGCTCTTTTTTTATCCACAGAAAGGAAAACGGCCTCGGGATTTCTCCCGAGACCATCTCTCCTCTTGTCTCTTATGAACAATTTTCTGCAATACCACACACAACGAGTTACTTGTCGGCAAGATAGCCGGCTACGCCCTCATGAGTAGCCTGCATGGCGGTCTCGCCCTTGTGCCAGCCCATGGGACAAACCTCACCGAACTGCTCGAAGTGCTGAAGAGCATCGACCATACGGATGGCCTCATCGATAGAACGGCCAAGCGGCATATCGTTCACCAGCATGTGGCGCACTACACCCTCACGGTCAATCAGGAACAGACCGCGGTATGCTACCCTGTCACCGTCTTCGGCAAGTACATCGAACTTGCTTGCCACCTCCTTATTAATATCGGCAACCAGCGGGTAAGTCACGCCCTGTATACCGCCCTGGTTGCGCGGTGTATTTGCCCATGCCCAGTGGCAGAACTCGCTGTCAGTCGAGCAGCCTACAACTACTGTATCGCGTTTCTCAAACTCAGGCAGCGCATTCTGGAATCCAATCAGCTCTGTCGGACATACGAAGGTGAAATCTTTCGGGTAAAAGAACAGTAGCACGTACTTATTGCCCAGATACTGCTCCAGGCTGAAATCATTCTCGATGACGCCATTCACTACTGCACTTGCACTGAACTCAGGGGCTTTCTTTCCTACTAACATGGTACTTCTTTCTTTTATCGTTTCTTTGCTTCGGCGGGCACCCTGCCCGCGCTCGCTGCACTTTATTTACCACAATTCCTATCGCATTGCAAGACTTTTCTTAGAATTTTTCTAAAATAGTTAGCTTTTTCTAAAATCGTTTTTTCTTGACCTTTTCGGCAAAAATGCTATAAGTCAATCTATGTCAGACGGTAAGGAACAAAGATTGGCATCACTGGATGTCATGAAAGGAATTGACATGATGCTGATAATCGGCCTTGGAAGCGTGCTTTGGAATATCGGAGCCATGCATGAAGAGCAAGTCTGGGGTAAAACACTGATGCAGCAAATGGGTCATGCCCAGTGGGAAGGTCTACACGTTTACGACCTGATTTTCCCCCTATTCGTGTATATGTCGGGCGTAGCCATGAACTTTTCCATCCGCAAACGGCTTGTGAACGGCCAGGGCAAAGCCAGCCTGCTGTGGCACTTGTGGAGCCGCTCGGTTCTTCTGATTATAGCGGGCTGGGTGGTCAACGGGCCATTGAGCTGGAATATGCAGGAGATGAGATTCGCCTCTGTGCTGGGGCTCATCGGCATCAGCGGAGCCATGTGCGGCACTCTGGCGCTGATACTGCGCCGCCCACTGCCCATAGGGATAACGGCCGTGGCGATAGGAATCGGCATTTGGACTGCTCAGCAATACGCTGGCAACTATACTCTGGTCGGCAGCATTAACGCAGCCATCGATGCCTCAATATGCCCGGGAAAGCTCCATTACAAAATCTATGACCCCGAAGGGCCACTCTGTATAGTCTCTGCTACAGTTCTGAGCATGCTGGGGTTCATGAGTGGCTGGGTATTCAGCAACGCCATCGGTACCGTGAAAAGAGTTCTGATTTTAGTCGGCTCCGGCTTTATCTGCCTGCTTGTAAGCACGACATGTCCGATTATCAAGAACATATGGACCCCCTGCTTTGTCGCTGCGACAGCAGGAATAGGTGCGGTGTTACTCGCGGGTCTACACCTACTGTGTGACATTTTGCCATGGCGAAAATGGTGCTATCCTTTCAAGGTTGTAGGCAGCAATGCCTTGTTCATTTACCTGGTTACAAATGTTATCGACTTCGGGAAGCTGACGTCACGCCTCTTCGGCGGCACATGCAGCGCTCTCTTCCCGGCAGAATGGCAGGGCGTAGCACTCAGCTCATGCTTTCTGCTGCTCGCATGGCTGCTCTGCTACTTTCTGCACCGGCACAGGCTCTACATCAGGCTTTGAGGCCAGCGCCTCTGCTCTGCGTTTTCTCTGAACCCTCTTCATTGCAGTCAACAAAGAACGCCTGCGAGCATTGAGACGAAGAGTAATATAGAAAGTTACTCCGCTGAGCAGAATCAGCACCACCGCAGCGCCAATCGGGTGAATTCCCAAGCGTAGAAGTATAGATATTACCGATATGAAAAAAGCGACGCAGCCTGCCAGAAGTGGCCAATTAAACTTGTAGACTGCTCCGTAGTATATAAGACTGAGTGCAAATACAAGAGCCGCAGGCGCGGAAAGGAAAGGCAAATTAACAGCCATCAGCAGTGGAACAGAAATAGCTGCACTTAACCACAAACACATACTAGCGGATGTAATAATGGCTCTGTTATTGTGACGAGCAAAACTGCTGTGTAAAGGCAATGCTAACAGCATAGGAAACAACCAAAGCAGTACGGCCCCACCCCATACTCCGGTTGTCAGACCGGAAGTATCGGGAAGAAGAAAATGAGGAAATGTTGCCAGTAAGTAGTAAAGCACGAGAAAAACGACAAAGGTCACAGATGCTATAACAGCATAGCACCGATAGCCATTTCGATTTGTCAGCAGGCACCAGCACCCGCCGAGAGTCCATAGCATCAATACGGTTAGTGTACTCAGCCAAATTGTAGCGTACGAAACCTGTCCGACAGCACAGGCCAAGGCTAGAAGAAAAAGCTCAAGGAGTGAACCCAACCCTAGCGCTACAATTGCTGAACGCCAAGGATGTATCACCGGCAAAACAACTAAGCCGGCCACAAAAAACAAACCGCACAGCCAAGGCTGTAACTCATATACACAGGTCTGAACCGTCAGCAAAATCACAGCCCAGCTCATGCATGTCAGCAATGCAACTACCTCAGTTGATTTATGCCCCCTTTTTGCAGCCAGCGCATACCCACCCCAAAATATCAGAGGAATCGACAGCAGGCTACACGCTTTTGCAGCAACATGCAACTCCGCGCGATAGCTATACAAACACAAGCCTGCAGCAAAGAGTAACATCAATGACGCCATGCCACCCAGCGCCCACAGAAGCACAGCCGGTATACCCATAACATCCGGCTGCGGTAGCTCCTTTCTCTCAGACGAAGAGCTTAACTCAGTATCGGCCGAATCCACAGCAAAACTCATATTTTTCATCTTTATCTACGACGGCGAGATGATGATTTCTTTTTACGCGTAGATTTCTTTTTGGCTGATGATTTTTTCTTGCCACGAGCAGAGGATTTCTTACCTCGGGCTGACGACCTCTTACCTCGAGCAGAGGATTTACGGGGAGATGCCTTGGCCGGTCTGTAAGCGGACTCTTTTACAGGAGTACGAGCTGTCTGGCGAGCCTGAGTAAAAGCCTTCCGCTGATCGCTCAGCGAGAAACTAGACCCATGCTGCTCAGCAAAATAGCCACGATACGCAGGGTCTACCTGATTGATATGTACTACAGAATCCGGATAATCGCGCAAACCCAGACTACCACCGCTTACAAACTGATGTTGACATGCCCCAAGAAGCAGGCACAACAAAGCAGCTAATATCAAAACCGGATTCCGTCTAGCATTCATAAAATCAACCGGGGAATACAGTGTCAATAATACGGAAGGGTATGGATATCAAATATCCCAGCAATCCGGTTATCGTGCCGCAGGAGGTGAGCAGGCACGCACAAAAACACAGCAGCGAAAAACGCACTGCATAGCGAACAACGTCTTTGATTGATTTCTTCAGCATGAGTATGGTTATACGTACTCCCGGTTGGTTCCGGAGCTCTTATATCATAGAACTCTCTCTTTGCCAACTGTAAATTGTGACAGAAATCATTTTCCTCGGGAGCCAATCTTCAATGGCTGTGCCGGCCACACCATACTATCCTCATCATAGGGAGGATCGGTAGCAAGCTCCATATCCTTGTACTTAATGGTCTCGTACACCTCAGCAGCCTTCGGTGCAACGAAACTGGTACGGAAAAGCTGGAACAGGGGCTTGCCATCTTCCGAGGCCAACCCACCTTCTTCATCCATATCATCAATCAATAGGCAGAAACCGAAGTTACCACCACCGATTTCGGATACAAGAACCTGCATTTCATACCAATCACCGGCCTTCACATCAAAGGGTTCGCCGGCCACAAAACCACCAACCTGCTCATTCCAGAAATCGCAGGACTGATAATCAATAACCTCCTTACCCTGCAGAGCATTCGGGTTGGATACGATATGCAGGCCATTCCACTCTGCTGTCTTCAGGTCATGGAAACCGCAGGCAAGCACATTGCGACCATCGAAGCGAACGGCCATAACAGAGTCGCCCACGCCAACGAAACGGAAACGACCGCTCTTGGGAGCCTGCACACGGGCACGGTAGAGAGCCACCCAACGGCAGGGTTTCAACCCCATCTTACCATTGGGGTCATAGGCATTCGATGCCTCGTGGTCCATACAGTTCGGCAGATAAAAACACGAGGAATACAGTCGAGTCTTTGCCTCGCAATAGGGGGAGAAAGCCGTTGTATTCCACCCGCCATTATAGAAACGGCTCATGATATTGAGCACCTCGCGGTTGCCGCCGACATCCTTAAGCTTGGACGGGCCACCACCGGCCGTTTTCTTAAAGTCCCAGAAACGCCCTTCGAATGCATTTTCAGCCTTTACCGACTGCCCCAAACCGGTACCACCGCCTTCGCCAAAGCCCTCACCAATACCATCACCGCCACCGAGGCCCTCAGAAAGCATATCGCTGTCCATTGACAGACCTTCCGTGTCGATTTCAACATCGGTCATATAGGAAACATCAGAGGCAGAGTCGGATACGATAATATCCACATTCGGCTGAACAGGTCTCACATTGGAGGACATTTCACGCTTGGGAGCCATCTCCGGAGCAGACTCCTCCTCAGGCTGATAGACAATGAAGTTAGCCTCGGGCTCCTCTGCAATGAAGATATTAACCATCCAGAACAGCAGTCCCATGAAAACAACCAAACCTCCTGCCAGAGAGCAAGCCATTATGCGACGGCGCTTGCTCTGCGCGTTGAGTAAAACGGTAACATCCTTGCGAGTTCTGAATCTGACAGCCATAATTACTTGCTCTATATTATAGAATGCTCCCCCCTCATGTCAAGCTCTGACTTGTCGGAATACTTCTTTTTTTCGACAGCAGGCTTGCTTTTGCCCGATGATTGATTACAATACAAGTCATGGACATTCCCTGCGATATCAGAAAGCAGCTTTGCGAACAACTGCAGGACTACATATCCCGCACCCCCGAACGAGCAGCCGTGGCAGAGCAAGTCCTGCAATTTGTATGCAATACCCCCGATTGTTTTGAACGCAGCCACGCCGGTGGTCATATCACCGGGTCAGCATGGCTCATTAACCCGGCCGGCGATAAAACACTGCTTACCTTACACCGCAAACTCAAACTCTGGGTACAACCGGGCGGTCATGCCGATGGCGATGGTGATGTTCTGCACGTAGCCATGCGCGAGGCGCAGGAAGAAAGCGGAATTGCCAATCCAATCCCACTCAGCACGCGTATATACGACATTGATATTCACACCATACCGGCTCGTCCGCAATGCGGCGAGCCTGAGCACTTGCACTACGACATTCGCTACCTGCTACAGGCACCTCATGAGCAATACGTAATATCCGACGAATCTGATGCTCTGGGGTGGTTCAGCATGGAAGAACTATTGCAACTCACCCCGCCTGCGGATGCTGCCGTGCTACGCCTTGCAGCTCTGTGGCCACAAGCCAGGCAGGAGTTCTTGAACATGTGACGCAAAACATGCTTGACGCCGAAGCTGTAATATCGCATGATAGAGAGCGTGAAACCTCTCTATATAGTACCGGTAGTCCTTGCTGCGGCTATGAGCCTGACTCTCACAGGCTGCAAACCGCAGGCGCCTGATTTAGAAAGACAGCGCACGATTGAAACTCATAACCAGCAGCTCAGCAGCGAGATAGCTAACATGCAAAAGCGAATTCGCGAAGCCGGGGAAATCACTCCGGGGCTGCGCGAGAAAATTGAAGAACGTCGCCAACAGGTAAACGACGCACTGGCTCGCAAAACCGAGTTACGTCGCAAGGAAACAGCTCTTAAGTTACGTCACATAGAACTTGAAAGCCGTTTAAAGGAGTTCCGTGATACCTTCAAATCCCTTCAGAGTAAAGCCGTCTCCAACTGATAAGCCATGAGTCTTTCCGCCAAAAACACCGCCCCTGAGGATGAGGAGTTCGCTGACATCGAGTTCAGCCCTACCATCGCCAAGAAAGATAAACCTGTCGTAGAAGAAAAACAGGAACCCCCTGCGGACATAAATAGAGAAAACGAGTCCACAGCTACTCCGGAGCCTAAGCAGGAGGTAGAGAAGAAAGTCACACGCGAAGAAAAGCGTAGCAAATGGGCGGTCTTCTTTGATGTAATACTAGTAGCACTCCTACTTGCCGTTCTGGGATTCGGTGGCTATTACATCAAGATTAAGATGGACGAGTACCGCGTACCCTCCGCCATGGATATTGCCCTTCAGGAGAATGCTCGACTCCAGCGCGAAAGAGATGCCATGGTTGACGCCTACTATAAGGCTGATGAGCATATTCTGATGATTAAGAGCCTCGAGCACCTTGACCGCGAGCTCTCCAAGGTGCAGGACGAATGCGCCGGCATTGAACAGTCCATTGCTGAAAACAAGGATAAAATTCTGGCTCTTCAGCACGAAATCCGTACCACCGACAGCGAGTACCGCAGCGTTGCCCTAAGTCTGCTTCCCGGCATGGCTATAGGTGATGCCGTTACCAACCGAGGCAAGGCTCTGAAAGATGCCTACATCTATCGTCTGGAGGGTAATCTCATTACTCTGCGCTCTCATGAGGGTCAGATTCGTATCCCCACCCGCCAACTTATCAAGAAAACCCTGCCCCGATTGGCACGCTATGCCTTCGGTGAGGAAGATCTCGTTGATATGAGCGACTTCGATGCTAATGGAGATGCTCCACAGAAAAACTCTGCGCCACAGAAGAACGAAACGTCTGAAGAAGAAACTCCCCGAGTGACTGTACGCACGGATTACGAGCCGACATCGGGAGCCCCGATAGTCGACACCTCTGCCGGCGCCAGCGTTACTGCCCCTCCAGCCGCAGGAGGCACCCTCCGGGATGTTTGGGAGCCCACAGAAGGGGAACTTCCTTTCTGATATTCAATCAGGTTTCGCAAAAAATCCCGCAACCTTCCATAGACGGTTGCGGGATTTTTGTATAATTTATCCTCCATTAACCGGCAACAACACCGTCACGAATAATGAGGGTACGGTCGCCACGAGCTGCTATCTGAGCATCGTGAGTAACGATAACGAGCGTTTTCTTGCTCTCATCGGCAAGCTCAAACAGCAAATCAAGAATCTGTTGTCCATTGCGGGAGTCAAGGTTACCGGTCGGCTCATCAGCGAAAATAAGCTCGGGATCATGCGCCAGAGCACGGGCTATAGCCACACGCTGCTGCTCGCCGCCGGAAAGCTCATTGGGAAGGTGATCCATGCGGTCACCAAGCCCAACACGCTCCAGCAACCCTTTTACTCGCTCTGTAGCCTCGCGTCCGGCAATGGCCGTAGCGAGTGAGGCATTCTCGAGCGCCGTAAGCTCAGGCATGAGCATATAATTCTGAAAGATAAAGCCCATAGTCTTATTGCGGAACAGAGCACGGCGTCGCAAGTTCATGGCGTAAATATCCTCCCCGGCAACAAAAACCTTTCCCTGCTGGGGCTGCTCCAGACCGGCGAGAGTATACATGAGCGTTGTTTTGCCAGCACCACTCGGCCCGCATAGAAAGACCTTCTCTCCACGTTTTATATTGAGGCTCAGGCCATGCAGCACCTCAACCGTCTTGTGACCGATGGTGTAACTACGGTGAAGATTTTCCGCGGTAATCATACGTTGCGAGTCAGTTCAATATTATCAATCAGGCGCACTTCACCAAAGAAAGCGGCCACAGCCAACAAAGCCGGGCGAGCCTCATCGGTCACAGCGTGCAGATTTTCGGCATCTACCAGCTCCACATAATCAATCCTTACGCCGTCAATGGCATTCAGACCATTGCGAACATCAGCACATACGGAATCGGCGTCAGCACCATCTGCATAAGCAACAGCAGCCTGCACCAGCAATCGGTGAATCGTAGGAGCGGCGGCACGGTGCTCAGGAGTCAGGCGCACATTACGACTGGAGAGCGCCAAGCCATCCTCGCCTCGCACAATCTCAGCGCCATGCAGCGTGATGGGGATATCGAGGTCACGAACCATACGGCGCAGAATGGCAAGTTGCTGATAATCTTTCTTACCGAAAATCGCATCCGTCGGCTGCACCAGATTGAAAAGTTTGTTGACAACCAGACACACACCGGCAAAGTGACCGGGACGACTGGCGCCGCAGAGAACAGTGGAAAGATGCGTCTCCTCCAGTGTAATCGAACGGTCAGAGCAGTACATCACCTCCGGAGTAGGCATAAACACAACGTCCACTCCACAATCGCGGCACACCTGCAAATCAGCCTCGGGGGTCTGGGGATAAGCAGCCAAATCACCGGCATTGTCGAATTGAACAGGGTTCAGGAAAACACTGGCTACCACACAGCCTTCGGCACCGGCCAGACTGCGAGCACTCCGCAGCAGAGTGGCGTGCCCTTCATGGAGAGCACCCATCGTAGGCACCAGCACAATCCTCTTACCGCGCACGGGTGCCAACAGTGCGCGCAACTCATCCTTGCTACATGCGGTCTGCATGCGCGCAATATACCACCCCTGCCCCGTGATTGCAAGACTTTGCTATGTCCTAACCGACATAAGACTTGCACCATCGCCTGAGATATGCTTAAATGCAATGCGACATCTGCAAGCGCAGGTGCCACTCCCCCGGAGGCGGCGACGAAGCCGCAGGAAATAGATGGGGAAGGCAGTGAGAATCTGCCGCTGTGCCGCAACCGTGATATCCTGTAGTCAGATTGCTACCGGGTTCAGTCGGAATGCCAGCCGGGGAGTTACGTCTGAACCGGGCGGCGATGCACCGCTCCACTGACACAACACAACATGACAAACAGAAATATGGCCCTGAACATCGGGGCTGCAGCAGTAGTGCTTGCCATAGCTATGGCTGGCGGGTGCGCTTATGCGCAGGCTGAAACGCCGGAAATAGAACTGGCACCCATGACCGTGAGTGCCCACGATGGCCTAAACTTGCCACGCAACGAAACCGGCGTATCAGTCGAAGTACTCGATGTTCCCCAACTCAGACAAGAGGGCAATCTGACCCTTGCTCAGGCGCTGACGACCGTCCCCGGTGTAAACATACAGGCGGGTGGTGGAGCCAACCAGCAGGGCAACGTAGCCAATGTAAGCATACGCGGCATGAGCAGCGATACAGCCACACTGGCCATCATGGACGGCATGCGTCTGTACAATACCGGCGGCGGAGGGCTGCTTACCTCCAACGTCATGGGGAGAACCGAACTGTTTTCCATCGGCAATGCAGAAGTGCTCAAGGGGAGTCAAGGTGCTACTTACGGTGGCGGAGCCATGGGAGGCGTTATTTTTATGGAAACACCCCGTGGCGATAGTGAAGCAGGAATACGTTTTTTCAACGAAGTCGGCAGCCACGACAGCTACACCACCAACACAACAGCACAGGGGCAAGAGGGTGAGCTCAGCTATTTCCTTACAGCCACCTACACGCGCACTGACAACGACATCGAATTTGCCGGCGGAGCTACTCCCTCACACCGCAATGCCGGCGAATACGAAAGTTGGCAGGAAGCTCTGCGACTGGACTGGCAGCCGGATGAGAATAACATCCTTATCCTTACATACCGACGTGAAGATTCAGAGTACGGCTACGCAAGCATGTACAATGATTGGTTCACAGGCGCAAGAACAGAGAGTTACAGCAATTACCGGTTTCGCACCAATCTGGTTACAGCAAAATGGCAAACAAAGTTCACAGAAAAACTGACATCAAGCCTGATGGCCGGGTATTATGGGTATGATGCCACTCTCGGCAGCGGTTATTGCCAGAACCTGCGTAACGTGCAGATTGAGTGGAACAACGCCTACACATGGTGCCCCCACCAGACCACAACTGCCGGGTTTGCATGGAACCGCAGCGATTTCTCGGTAAAATCGGCAGGCGAACGACAAAAAACGGACGCTAATCTGGAGCACACATACGCCTTTTTCGCAGAGCACATCTATGCACCTGCAGAAAATTGGCAGAGCTCACTGGCCGCTCGCATGGAGCTGAGCAATCTTTACGATACGCAAACCACTGTGCGTGCAGCAAGCTCTTACCGTTTCAACAATGAGCGCAGCCGCGTGTTTGTCTCTGCCGCCACCGGCTACAGAGCTCCGAGTTCATTCCAGCGCAGCAACGGAGCCATCGATTCCAGGGGAACAACCTACCACGGCAATCCCGACCTCAAAACCGAAAAGAGTCTGAGCGCTGACGTAGGCATCGAACACGATATCGCCGATGGCCATACCCTCTGCATAACGGCATTCTGGCAGCGCAGGGAAAATGCCATAACCACAGTTCCCATTGACGCCATAAACTCCACATACGTGAATGATAGTGGCCATTGGACGATTATCGGAGCAGAGCTGGCATTGCGAGGCACCTTGGAACAAGCGTGGAATACAGGCTATAAACTCGCCTGGACTTACACGCAGCCGAAAACCTCCGACAACAGCCAAATCCCCTGGACGGCGCGACAAACATGGACAGCAGAGCTGCATACCACTCCTTTTGAGGGCTTCACCACCGGCATAGGTCTGACTGCCGCTATCGGCCGCAGCAACTACGAAGGTTACGCCCCCTCAGAAGTCGACAACTACTACAGCCTGCGCTGGTTCGCTCGCTATCAGCTCAACGAGCACATTACCGTGCACTTGCGTGTAGAAAATCTCACAAGTCAGCGATTTGTGACCGAAAGTAACTTCACCCCCGAATATTCCATGCTCTCACCGGGTGTTGGTATTTACGGTGGCTGCACCATAGAATTCTGATCATGAAAAAGCTGCGCTACAGTATATGGCTTATAGCGACTATCGCCCTGCTATTTTGGTTAGCTCACCAATCAGTATCAGAACAGACGTCTGCGACTGCACCGGCTGTAGCGCAGCTACTTCCTCCTGCCCCTTACCCGACTGACTTTGAGCAACAGCTCTACAACAACGAGCTGGAAATAACGCTGCACGCCGAGAACGAGCTTCCGGCAGCGTTACCGTGGCAATGCTCAACAGAGGCACCGATAATAGGTAGTCCGAGAGCCGTAAAAGGTGGGACTCTGAGACTCAGCAATGTAGGGCCGTTCCCGGCAAACTTTCTCTCATTTGGCAGCATCTCCCCACAATTCTTCCACTACAACCTCTTTGAACGTATCGACGTTCCGTTAGTATGGGAACACCCGGCCACGGGACAACCCATGGCCGGACTGGCCTGCGCTTGGTCCAGGCAGGGAAACAGCCTTTACTTCCGACTGAACGGTCAGGCTCGCTACAGCAATGGGCGGCCTGTACGGGCTCGCGATTTTGCATTGGGGGTGTTGCTGCGGCAGAAATGTGGCGACGTAATCCCGGCACAACATATCCATGCCATACGCATCTACGGCGACAGTGTGGTGGAAGTTGTCACCCCACCGAGATACGCAGACATTCTCACCATCAGCCGTCTTCTTAAACCGGCAGAGCCCGGTTTTTATGCTGATTTCGGCAGCAATTACAGGGAAGTATACGCCCAACGCATTCCACCAACCACGGGGGCCTATACCGTAGCTGAAATTCAGCGTGGACGCCTCATTGCTCTGCAAAAAGTTCCGAATTGGTGGGCTGCCGACTTACCGGGATTCCGCTACACACACAATCCGAATCGTATTGAGCACCACTTCTTCACCGATGAAGCTCAATCCTGGCAGGCATTTATCAACGGCAGGCTCGATATCATGCAAACGCGTAATGTGGCAGCGTGGCAAAGCAAGCTCGACGGTGTACCGGCGGCAGAAGAGGGGCGAATTCGCCTGCACAGCCTGCGAATTGAACAGCCCATGCCCCCTTATGGCATAGCATTGAATGCAAGCACCCTACCCGATATTAATCTGCGCCGAGGACTTCTACAGGCAATGGACATGAGTAAAGCCGTTGACATACTCTTTCGCGGTTATGCCGAGCGCCTGCCCCACTTCACGAGCGGCTACAGACAGCTTCGCCACCATTGCGAGCAATATCAATATAATCCCGAGACAGCTCGAGCATACTTCGCAAAAGCCGGTTACTCCGAGACCGGCCCGGATGGAATCCTGCGAAAACCGGATGGCTCCCGCCTGAGCGTGAGGCTTTCATTCACACCCTCAGAAAAACTCAACACTATTGTCACCCTATTGACCCAGAGCGCGGCAGCCTGCGGGGCGGAAATTGTACCCGAGCCGCTCCCCTGGCAGAACATCAGTCGTCAGCTCAATGAGGGCAGTCATCAGCTCACCTTCTGGGCTACTATGCCCGGCCTGCCCATACCTGATTACGGCAGATTCTTTCACAGTGAATCTTCCGGGCACGATGCACCTTTCGGGCTGAACGACAGTGAAATTGATGATGCCATCACATTGGCACGGAAAGCAGAGACAGCGGCACAAGCACAATCAGCAGCGGATAAAATCGATTCGCTCATTTATCAACGAGCCATCTGGTTGCCGGGGTGGATGGAAAACCGCGCCAATATCGCAGCATGGCAGCACGTTCAATTGCCGGACAATTACGCGGGAGTGTACGATATTGCCGAATCTCACCAACTCTGGATTGAGCCCTGACTATGGCGTACCATCGGCACAGCAATCCTTTCGCAGCCCTGAGCATTACCCTGCTGATATTAGGTGGACTGACCGCAGCCGGTTTGTATTGTGCTCAATTCAAAGCAACAGAACAACCCGGACTGCTGCATGGGTATTTTACAGATGCTCCGACTAAGCAACGGCCAAGGGTGATTCCGATGGTATGCACGATTCCTCAACCCGATATAAAACTCAGTACAACTCCCGTCCTCTGCCTCAGCCCTATCTTTCCGGTATCCGTCGCGGCAACAGATGAAGAATTATCATCTACCACCACCTTGCCACTCTGCATAGAAAGTTCAATTAACGCACCGACACCGGTTCAAAACAGGCAAGTGCAAAAACAAATTTCAGAGCCAACATACACACCCCCCATCTGTCAGGCATCCCCGCAACCGGAATATCCCGCTGCTATGAAATCAACCCGTCGACGGGGAGAGGTAAGAGTACGCATCCATATCAGTCCAACAGGTTCGCCCACTGCCGTTGACATCATCTCCTCTACTCATATCGCTTTCGCTCAGGCTGCTCAAAGGTGCATTCTTAATCAGTGGAAGTTTATACCGGCTCGAAAGAACGGAGCACCGGCCCCCTCCGTGGCAAATATCAGCATTCATTTTGTCCCATGATACCATCCCTTCGCTAACATACAACCGTAATGCCGACACTTTTTTGCCCTGGTAACAGTTTTAACACGATTTCCTGCTTGACGTAGCAGAGCTCGGGTGCTAAAGTAAAAGAAGTGACGATGAAGAGCATTGTACAGAAATTGACTTCGTTGGCCCTGCTTGCAGGCGGGTCAGTAATGGCGGAAGGACACCATGAGGGTCTCTCGATGGATGCCCCGGTACTCTGGGAGATACCCATTCCCTTCTGGGACGGGCACAGCATACCGATTAATAACTCTCTGATAATGTACTGTCTGGCTGTGCTGGTGCTCGTTGTAGTTCTGCGACTTGCTACGCGCAAGATGGAGCGCATACCCTACGGCCTGCAGAACTTTGTTGAGTGGGTATTTGAATCGCTCTATAACTTTATCGAAGGTCTGGCCGGTAAGAAACTCACAAAGAAGTATTTCTGGTACTTTGCCACCGTTTTCCTGCTCATTCTCACCAGCAACTACATGGGGCTCATCCCCGGCGTGGGTGAAATCACCTATGACGGCCAACCACTTTTCCGTGGTGCCAATGCCGACCTTAACGTCACACTCTTCCTCGGCTTCCTTTACGCCATACTCTGGTTTATCTGGTGCATTCGTGAGCAAGGCATTAAGCACTTCCTCGGCCACATTTTCGGCGTAAAAGGTGGCCTGACCGGATTCCTGAAATATGCTCTCATGCCCATTTTCTTCTTTGTGGGTATGATTGAGCTACTCTCCATCTGCGTGCGCCCCGTTGCACTCGCCGCCCGACTTTTCGGTAACATCTACGCCGGCGAGGCCATTCTGGAAAAGATGGGAGCCATCGGCTGGTACGCCATGTTACCTTTCATGTGCATGGAGCTGCTGGTCGGCTTTGTACAGGCGCTGGTCTTCCTCATGTTGACCGCCCTCTTCCTGAAAACTCAGGTAGGCGGTGACGAGGAAGCCGCACACTAACCCCCTTCCCGCCGCGCCGGATCATGCAGTAAAGACGTGACGGCAGGCGGAAGACAACTAAACAACAAACAAAACATTACACATTATGCTCGAAACAATCGCCAACGCTGTTGCAGGTACCGACCTGACTCCGCTTAAGTCCGCTCTCGCCGTACTCGGTGCCGGTCTCGGCATCGGTCTTATCGGTATGAAGGCCGCTGAGTCCGCCGGTCGCAACCCCGGCGCCTTCTCTCAGGTGCTCATTATCTCCATTATTCTTGCCGCTCTCGTGGAAGGTGTGGCATTCGTAGCCATCTTCATGGGCTAAGCCCGATATCCGGCGGTGCCGCGGAGAACGGCACCGCCGATTCCCCCTTTCTCCATCACCTAACCTCTTCAACAGAAAAACACCATGTACACCCCGGTAATCGCCGCCAGCATACAGGAAATGGCCGGTAAGTTCGGTCTTCATACAGATATTTTCATTGCCCACTTCATCGCATTTGCGATTCTGGTGGCGGTTGTCGTACTCTTCGGCGTAAAGCCCATCATTAAGCAACTCGAAGAGCGCCGCGCCCGCATTGAAGAGGGCGAAGCCATGCATGAGCGCAGTCAGAAAGAGTTGGCCGAAGTTAAAACCACCAGCGATAAAATTCTTGCAGATGCCCACGCTGAGGGCAAACAACAGATTGAGCACGCCCGCAGCACCGCTGCCAAGCTGCAGGCTGAACTGACCGACAAAGCTTCTGCCGAAGCACGCACCATTATTGAAAACGCCCGCACTCAGGCCGAGCTCGACACCCAGCGCGAAAAGGATGCCCTCAAAGGCGAGTTTGCCCGTCTGGTAGCCGCAGCAACCGCTCAGGTCACGGGTAAGGTTCTTACCGAAAATGATCACCGAATCATTAACGAGGAGGCCATCCGTAATCTGTAATTTCACCACAGATATCTCCCCTTTCTCCAGAACGCCATGAAGATAACCAAGGAAGCTCAGGCACAGGCTCGCCGCCTCATGCGACTCTGCATGGGTGCTGATGGTCGCCTGCAGGAAGACAACGTGCGCCGCGTAGCCACAACCCTCTGCACAGAGAAGCCACGCAACTATCTTGCCATTCTTAAGTCATTCACCGACATGGTACGACTCGAGGTTCAGCGCCACACAGCCACCGTCACAACCGCCCGTCCGATTCAGGAGGCCGAGAAGGCAGCCATCCGCGCCAAACTCGACGCTCGCCACCCGGGGCTGAGCTACGAGTGGCTCACCGACTCCTCTCTGATTGCGGGCATGACCGTGAAAGTCGGAGACAACGTGACCGACGCCTCCGTCCGCTCCCGCATCGAGCGCCTTGAAAAACTTATCTCCTGACATTGATATAACCTCCTCTCCAACAGAAATTTTCAATAAATTACCACAAAGCGTATGAGCAACATCGTACAAGAACTTGAAGCACAGATTCGCAACGCCACAGCTGCCACAGTCAGCGAGAACGTGGGCACCATTAAAGCCATCGGTGACGGCGTGGCTCACATTGAAGGCCTGAGCAACGCCATGCTCAATGAAATGATTGAGTTCCCCGGCGGCGTCATGGGTCTGGCCATGAACCTCGAAGAGAACGAGGTGGGTGCCGTGCTCATCGGTAACGGCAACGCCCTGAAGGAAGGCGACACCTGCAAAACAACGGGCCGTCTGCTGCAGGTACCGGTAGGCCGTGGCCTGCTCGGTCGTGTAGTGGACACTCTGGGCACCCCGCTCGACGGCAAGGGCCCCATCACGGCAGATGCCTATTATCCCGTTGAAAAGATTGCCTCGGGTATCATTTCCCGTCAAGGTGTGAACCAGCCTGTGCAGACCGGTATTCTGCCCATCGACGCCATGATTCCCATCGGTCGAGGTCAGCGTGAGCTCATCATCGGTGACCGCTCTACCGGCAAGACCGCCATTGCCACCGACACCATGATTTCTCAGGCTCGCCAGAACAAACTGGCTGAGGAAGGCAAGCTGCCCGGTCACCGCCCGCTCTACAGCATTTACGTCGCTATCGGTCAGAAACGCGCCACCATCTCCCGCTTGGTAGCCAAGCTCGAGGAAAGCGGCGCCATGCCCTACAGCATCATTGTGGTAGCCAGTGCCTCCGACAGCGCCGCCATGCAGTACCTGGCTCCCTATGCCGGTTGCGCCATGGGTGAGTACTTCATGGATCAGGGTGAGGACGCCCTCATCGTGTACGATGACCTTTCCAAGCACGCCGTTGCCTATCGTCAGGTATCTCTGATTCTGCGCCGCCCCTCCGGTCGTGAGGCATACCCCGGTGACGTGTTCTACCTGCACAGCCGCCTGCTGGAGCGTGCTGCCCGCATCAACTCCGAGGGTGGCCGTAAGGGCGGCTCGCTGACAGCCCTGCCCATTATTGAAACGCAGGCCGGTGACGTATCTGCCTACATTCCCACCAACGTGATTTCCATCACCGACGGTCAGATTTTCCTGGATACCGACCTCTTCTATCAGGGTGTACGCCCCGCCATTAACGTGGGTATTTCCGTGAGTCGCGTAGGTTCCTCTGCCCAGACCAAGATTGTGAAGAAACTCGCCGGTTCCGTAAAACTTGACCTTGCTCAGTTCGAAGAACTTCAGGCCTTCGCCCAGTTCGGCTCTGACCTCGACGCCAACACCAAGGCTAAACTGGAGCGCGGTCGCCGAATCGTGGAACTATTCAAGCAGGGCCAGTATGATCCCAAGAGCCTCAGCATTGAAGTGATCGACCTCTACGCCATTCAGAAGGGTTACCTCGATGATGTTCCCGTAGACAAGGTACAGCAGGTCTGCCGCGACATGGAGGAGGAAGCCACCACCAATAACCCCGACCTGATGGCTGCCATCGAGGCCGGCAAGGAGCTGACCCCAGAAATCGACGAGAAGCTCAAGCAGTTCATGACTGCCTTCAAATCCCGCCTGACGAAGTAATCCCCCATGGCAAACCTCAGAGACATCAAGCGCCGCATTAAGTCGGTACGCAACACATCGCAGATAACCAAAGCGATGCAAATGGTTGCGTCTGCCAAAATGCGCCGCGCTCAGGAACTGGCACTCAAAGGGCGCAACTACATGAGTGCCCTCGCCCGAGTGCTCAGCCACCTGCAGGATAGCATCAACGATGCAAACTCCCCGCTCATGGAAGAGCGCGAGACCGGTAAGGAGCTCATCATTGTGGTGAGCACCGATCGCGGGCTCTGCGGTGGCTTAAACTCCAACCTGCTCAGGGAAGTTCTGCAAATCTGCCCGCAGGAGGCCGATTACCTAACTATCGGCAATAAGCTGAACTCGCAGCTGGCTCGTTGTGGCCGCAAACTGGTAGCAACCTTCTCGCTGGGTGACACCGCCGAGGAGTCCGAACTGAAGCCCATCTTCGACTTCGTGCGCAACAGCTTTGCTGACGGCACCTACAGGAACGTGAGGGTAATTTACCAGAAGTTCATCAACATCATGGTACAGCGCCCGCAGATGACAACCTTGCTCCCCATCAACAAGGACGAACTGCTGAAGATTGCTGAACAGGATGAGCCTGAAGCCACTGCAGCAACAGCACCGAACTTCCTGCTTGAACCCGGCCCTACAGCGCTTCTCAATTCCATTCTGCCACTCTATCTGGGTCACCTGTTAGTTCAGATGATACTGGAAGGCAAGGCCAGTGAACAGTCGGCCCGAATGGTGGCTATGAAGTCCGCTACCGAGAACGCCAAGACTCTCATCGGCGAGCTTACGCTGGAATACAACAAGGCTCGTCAAACCCAGATTACAAACGAACTTCTCGAAATCACCACCGCCATGAAGGCAATGGAGTAATTTCACAACAAACAACAATTTTCAAAATCAAAATCTTATTTCTGAATCATGAACACAGGTAAAATCGTGCAGATTATCGGCGCCGTGGTTGACGTCGACTTCTCCCAGTCCGAAATGCCCGCCATCTACAACGCCCTGACCGTTGACTACGTGGTGGAAGGCGAGCCCAAGCAGCTGGTGCTCGAAGTAGAACAGCACCTCACTGACGGCTGGGCACGCACCGTTGCCATGAGTGCCACCGACGGTCTGAAGCGTGGCATGGAGGTTATTGATACCGGCGCTCCCATTTCCGTTCCCGTGGGTCCCAAGGTTCTTGGCCGTATCTTCAACGTGCTGGGTGAGACCGTGGACGAAAAAGGCCAGCTCGATGGCGTGAAGCGCTATCCCATTCACCGCGAGGCTCCCACACTCGAGGAACAGGCCACTTCTTCCGAGGTGCTTGAATCCGGCATTAAGGTGATTGACCTCATTTGCCCCTTCCTGAAGGGTGGTAAGGCCGGTTCATTCGGTGGCGCAGGTGTGGGCAAGACTGTGCTTATCATGGAGCTCATCAACAACATCGCCAAGGCTCACTCCGGTCTGTCCGTATTCGCCGGTGTGGGTGAGCGTACCCGTGAAGGTAACGACTTCTACATGGAAATGAGCGAGTCCGGCGTTATCGACCAGGCTAACCCCGAGAACTCCAAAGTAGCTCTCGTGTACGGCCAGATGAACGAGCCCCCGGGCGCCCGTCTGCGCGTGGCTCTCTCCGCCCTCTCCATGTCCGAGTACTTCCGCGATGAGGAAAACCGTGACGTGCTGCTGTTCGTGGACAACATCTTCCGTTTCTCTCAGGCCGGTTCCGAGGTATCCGCACTTCTGGGTCGTACCCCCTCCGCCGTGGGTTACCAGCCTAACCTTGCAGAAGAAATGGCCGGTCTGCAGGAGCGAATCACCTCCACCAAGAAGGGTTCCATCACCTCCATGCAGGCTGTGTACGTGCCCGCAGACGACCTGACCGACCCCGCCCCTGCCACTACATTCTCCCACCTCGACTCCACCGTGGTGCTTGAGCGTGCTCTGGCTGCTCAGGGTATTTACCCGGCTGTGGACCCCCTGGCCTCCACCTCCAAGGCTCTGGCTCCCGAGCTCGTGGGCGAGGAGCATTACCGTGTGGCCCGTGGCGTGCAGCAGACCCTGCAGCGCTACAAGGACCTGCAGGATATGATTGCCATTCTGGGTATGGACGAACTCTCTGACGAGGACAAGCTCACCGTGAGCCGCGCTCGTAAGATTCAGCGCTTCCTTTCCCAGCCGTTCAGCGTGGCTGAGGTGTTCACCGGCATCAAGGGCCAGTATGTGCCCGTAGCTGAGACGGTGCGTGGCTTCGGCGAGATTCTGGATGGCAAGTGGGACGACGTGCCCGAAATCAACTTCTACATGAAGGGCGGCATTGACACCGTCGAGAAATCCTGATAACCATGGCGCTTCAATTCCAGATAATCACCCCGGTTCGTACAGCTCTGCAGGCGGCTGTGACTTCCATTCAGCTGCCGGCAGTGGCGGGTGAAATGGAGATTCTGCCGGGGCACGCTGACCTCATCGCAGCAGTTGCCAACGGAGAGCTTGTATATAAGCCGGAAAACGGCGAAGCGCAGAGTCTCTTCGTAGGTGGCGGTTTCCTGCAGGTTGAAAATGAGAAAGTGCTGCTGGTGACGGACACAGCTCTGGTGGCAGATGAAATCGATCCCTCTGCTGTTCAGGCTGCGATTGAACGCGCACAGACAGCCCTGCGCAACAGCGAGACTGTGCTCGGTCGTGAAGAGCAGACCTATCTGGCTGCCCAGTTGGCCAAGCAGCTTGCCATGCTCGATTTCACACGCAAGAAGAAGTCCCGCGCCTGATAGGTGCTCAGCTCTCGAAATTTCAAAACGGCATGAGTTCAACTCATGCCGTTTTTTATGCTATCAAATGAAATAATTTACCCACAGCAGACCAACGCTGTACATGACAACCCACATGCAAAGGTATATCACCCCGAGTGTCGCTACCCCCTTTCTGCGCCACAAAGTAATGGCATAGGCTACCCAACTCAACAGGGTCAGCAGCATAATCAGCCCCATCACCAACGCCCACACCGAATAAAAAGCTTTCACGTCACCGTTACTTACACCGGCAATGTACCAATGCCAGGTAAACATATTGAACGAACACAACAGACCTATGAGCAAGAGTATAGGAGTCAGAATTTTCACGACCAACATTGTAACATTACACTATATGCATAGCAAGCTCAAAGTTGTTTCCATATTAGCATTATAGGATTTACTGACATAATCGCGCGAAAACAGAAAGAATGTTCGACAAGTGAGCAGAAATATGGTATTTTGTCGGTAAGTAAATTTTATGAAAACGAGCACAACATCCGCCATACTGGGGCTGGCCTTCACGGTCACGCCGTTGTTTGCACAGGCTCCGGCCACAGCAGAACAACCGCAAGAAGCAATAGCTCAGAATGCAGTCGAGCAGAGAGAGCTGGTGCGCGACCCTCAGATTGTCAGCGGTAAGCTGGAAAACGGGTTGACCTACATCATACGCCCCACGACTGAGCCGGCAGGTCGCGCCAGCGTACGCCTTTACGTCGCCACCGGTTCTCTGGATGAACAGGCAGAAACCAGCGGTATATCCCACTTCCTTGAGCACATGGTATTCAATGGCAGCCGCACCTTTGAACGCGGCGAGCTGATTCCCACTATGCAGAAACTCGGTCTCGGCTTCGGCGGCGATGCCAATGCATACACCAGTCTGGAACAGACGGTATACATGCTCGACCTGCCGAACCTGCAGGATGAGACCGTAAACTTTGCCTTCACCATCATGCGCGACTTTGCCGATGGCGCCACACTGGCAGATGAAGCCATTGACCACGAGCGTGGTATCATTGTCAGCGAGCTCAAGAGCCGTGATTCTGAGAGTTATCGCACCACACTTGCCCTGATTGACCAACTTGCGGAGGGCACCCGAGTAGCTAAGTTCATGCCCATCGGCAAGGAGGAAGTAATTCGTAATGCTCCCTACGAAATGTTCCGCAAGTACTATCGCGAGAACTATGTCCCCGAGCGCATGACCGTGGTCGTAACCGGCGATTTTGACCCGGCCACAGCAGAAAGCTGGGTACGAAAGCACTTTGACAGCATGGTTGCCACCCCTGCTCCCACCCGCCCGGACAATGGCAAGCTCACTAACCTCGGGCCAAGCGATAAGCTCATACCCAACAACGAGCAAGCCAATGTCAGCGTAATGGCCTCTGTCGTAAAGCCCTGGCAGTATGAGGCCGATACCTTTGAGAACCGTGTGAAGGACTTCCCGCTGGAGCTGGCCTGCCGCATGCTAAACAACCGCCTGAGCCGCATAGCCCGCAAGGCAGATGCACCCATCCTGGCAGCCGATGTATCTGAAAGCGAGCTTTTCCACATGGCAGAAACCTTCGGGTTCTCCCTCACATCTACTCCCGATAAATGGAAAGTAGCACTCATCACCGTGGAACAGGAACTGCGAAAGGCCATTGAATACGGATTCGAGCCTCACGAGTATCAGGAGACTCTTTCAGCCATAGCCTCCGGCATAGCGCATGCCACCCAATCCTGGGAGACGGTTCCCGCCCCCAGCATGGCCAATAACCTGATTGAATGCCTGAAGAGCGACAGCGTGCCCACCACCCCGGCAGAAGATATGCGCGTGTTCAGGGCTGCCGTTGAGTATCTGTCTGCCAATCCGGACTGCTGCCGTCAGGCATTGAAAGAGGCCTTCGACTATTCCCGAGTCAAGCTCACCATGTCCGGAGCACTGCCCGAGGGCACTACAACCGAGACACTCCGCGGCACTTTCGAAGAGTCCGTGGCCACTCCCGTTGAGAAGCCTGAGCTGAAGGCAGCTCGCCCCTTCGCCTACGACCACATTGGCGAACCCGGGCAGATTATCAAAAAGGAGTTCATCGAAGATTTGGGCGTCACCACGCTGACCCTCTCCAACGGTATTCGCGTGAACCTCAAGCCGGTGGACTTCCGCAAAGGTGGTCTTACTGTAAGCGCCGCTATCGATGGCGGCAGCATGCACCTGCCCGTGAAACCCGGACTTGGCATGGTCGTGAGTAACCTCATGAGCATGAGCGGTCTGGCCGAGCACGACATCGATGAGCTCAAGCGTATCATGATGGGGCACAATGTTGACCTGAACTTCGGCGTAAGCGACTGCCGCTACACCGTTTCCGGCGGTACCACTCAGGAGGACCTGGAGCTGCAGTGCAAGCTCATTGTGGCCAATATCCTACACCCCGGCTACAAACAGGAAGCCCTTTCCCTCATGCACAGCAAGCTGCCGAGCTTCTATCGCCGACTGACCACCACCCCCGATGGCGCCTACACCATGCAGTCCGCCAAGGCGCTGTACGGTGATGATCCCCGCTTCAACATCCCCACCATGGAAGAACTTAAGGCTGTCACAGTGGATGATGTGAAGGCTGCGGTCGAACCCTTCCTGCAGAAAGGTGCTATTGAGGTAACCCTCGTGGGCGACTTCGACCTCGAGGCCACCCTGCCCATTATCGAGCGAACCTTCGGTGCCATGCCTGCCCGCAACACCGAGTTCACTGAGCCCACAGCCGAGCAGCGTACTATCAATATTCAGCCCTGGGGACAGCGCAAGTTCTTCCCCTACCCGACTCAGCTCGACAAGACAATCGTCACTCACGTACGCCCGGCCGGCAATGGTATGGATCGCCATCGCAACCGTCGACTGACCGTACTGAGTTCCATCGTGCGCGCCAAGCTGTTCGATGGCATTCGCGCCGAAATGGGTGAGACTTACTCCCCCTCCGTACGACTCGAAGTCAATCAGGAGTACGCCGACGCAGCCACCATCGTCAGCTCCAGCGCCGGTGTGAAGGGCAACCGTGAGAAGGTAAGTGCCGCCATGGACTGCATTCTTACCGACATCGGCAAGGGTAACATCACGCAGGAGGACTTTGACTGCGCTATCCGCCCCCTCATCTCCTCCACCGAGAAGAGCCTGCGCCAGAACGGATTCTGGTGTGGAAGTCTGGCCGCCCTGCAGAGCGATCCCGAGCAGGCTGACCTCATCCGTGACCTGTTGCCCGACCTGCGCTCCATCACACTCGAAGAGATTCAGGAGCTGGCCAAGGAAATCTTTGGCAAGGACAACGCTAACTTCTACTTCACCGTGCCGCAGGATGCCGTTCCCTCACAGGAACCGGCACCTGCAGTAGATTCCGAGCCCGCAGCCGAGACGACAGCTCCGGTTGCCCCTCAGGCGCCCGAAGCAGCTAAAGCAGGCAAAGGTGCAGAAATGGGATACACTGTTCTCACCACAATAGCAACGGCTCAGCTCCCTGAGTGGCAACAGGTGATTGCTGCACTCGTCAACAAATACCCCGGGGCCGAAGTTGTGGCAGTGGATGCTATTACTGAGGAGAACGTCGCTCAGGCACTGCGCACAGCCGGTGCACGCTATGCTGCCGCAGTACTCCGCCCCGAGGAAATCGGCCGCGAGACCGTCAACCACCTGCACCGCGCCACACGTAAGCTCGATGATGATATGTGGGGCGACTGCATCTGGGGCATTGTCACCGGTTACACCGCAGCAGATGCCCTGCGCATTGCCAGGGATGACACCCCGCTCGTCATTAAGCGTGTACTGGGTACCACGAATGTCGGCTGGCACCCCTTCGAGTACAGCTACTGCATCACCGACTGGACGAATGCCCCCGTACTCGAACAGGAAGGCTATACTGAGCCCACGTCCACCACCTACGGCAAAGACACACCTCAGTGGCAACAGGGCCTGCAGGGACTCTTCGCCGAGCGCCTTAGCAATGCGCGCAGCCAGATGGTTGTGAGCTCCAGCCACGCTACTCAGTTCAATCTCGAGATGCCTTTCTCCCGGGGGCTCATCTTCCCCTACGCAAACCGCTTCTACCAACTGAATCAGGGGGAGCTCTATGACTTCGGACGCCCGCTCCACTATGCCCTGCGCGGTAATACCAAGCGGCTTGCAGAGCTTGCTGAAAAGAAGAAAGACACCGTCATTGAGCCCGATGGGCAGACTCGAGTGTGGATAGCCGCCGGCAACTGCCTGTTCGGCAATGCTCAAAATAGCCCCCACAGTATGGCAGTCACAGCACTCTCTGCCTACACCTGCAATCAGGTGGTTGGGTACACCGTTCCCTCATGGTATGGCGCAGGTGGCTGGGGCACCCTCGGCTCCTTCGTCGATATGGCAGACAACACGACTCTGGCTGAGGCCTGGTACCTCAATAACCAGTTTATTCTGCATAGCACTCAGCAGCTCCATCCGGCTCTTCTGAATGTGTCATTCAACGGTGAAGGAATGGACTACAATTTCCACCGCACTATCATGTCAACCGGCGTTCCCGAAAATGCCGAGAACTTCAGGGATATCTTCGGTCTGGTGCATGACCGCGATGTTGTGGCATTCTACGGCGACCCGGCCTGGTCTGCCACCGTCGACTGCAGCCACTCACCCCGCGCGCTCTCCGTGCAGTGGCAGGGTGACAAAACGGTAACGATTACAGCCAATCGCGACTACAAAGGCCGTCTGGGTATATGGTTCCCCACTCCCGCCACCGGCAAGGATTCCACCGGCTGCGATGCTCCCGAAGCGGTCTATACCGACGACTTCCTCCTCTTCCCCGAGTTGGAGTTGAAGAAGGGAGAAACAAAGACAGTCAACATCAAATTACTCAATTAAAAGGACCGGGCAACCGGTCCTTTTTTTATAACTTTTCCACGTTCAGCTTTGCGCGTCCCTCTGCTGCCATAAGTGCCTGCTGAGTGCCGTTGACCACGATGGTATCCTGAGGCGACAGATTTCCCTGCACCGCGACCAGCCCATCCCGCTGCAGACCGGTTACGACAGGAACGGTACGAACGTTACCTTTCTCATTTATAACCAGCACCATGTTAGTACCCTGTATACTGACCACAGCACCAACCGGGATTAACAGGGCATCCTTCTGCTCCGCAACCTGTGCCCGCACACGCACAAACATGCCGGGCCTCAACAGCTCATCGGGGTTTGGGGTGCGGGCATCAAGCAGCAGAGAATCGGTTCCGGTAATCACCGAATTGTCCACCCCCTCGATAGTTGCCGGGTACTGATAGGGGCTCCCATCAGGTAATAATATCTGTACCTTGGCTCCGGGATGCAGAGCACCGTTTACACCGCCCTGTTTCAACCAATCCTGCGAGCTGATGCTGAATTGAATGCGGATAGGATTCACCTGCTTAATGACCACCATGGGGCTGCCGCCCGGGGCAACATAACTGCCGATGTCTGCCTCGGCAAAGCCGACGATTCCATCTATAGGCGATTTCAACACGCAGTAGCCCAGATTTGTCTCCGCCTGATCTGCAGCAGCTTTTGCTGCAGCCAGAGCCGCCTGAGCCGCACTGAGCTGTTGTTGAGCATCGGTATAGGTCTGACGGGAAATAGCGCCACTTCTGACCAGTGGTTCATTGTATTCCAGGTGCTGCGCGGCCTCCTTCTCATTGGCCAGTGCCTGCTGCTCACGTTGTTCAGCCTCGGCAAGAGCCTGTTCATAGCGCGTTGGGTCAATTCGGTAGAGAACTTGCCCTGTCTTCACGTTCTGACCATTGCTGAACAGGCGCTCCATCACATAGCCACTCACCTGTGGCAGCACTGCGGCACTTACCATACCTTGCAGGCGGCCCACCCACTCGCGGTGCTCTGTCACTGAGCCTACTTGCGGGTGAGCCACCTTTACCGTGTATTCCGGCAACTGCGCAGCGGCAGACTGCTGCCCGCCATCCTCGCCACAAGCTATGAGCAGCAGCGCCGCCGTCGCAGAAATTGTCATTTTCCTCCACATCACATCATGTGTGACGCACCGAGAACGGCTTTTTTTCAAAAACAGGAATCACAAACAATTTCAGCCTGTTTTTGCACATAAAGAGCCGACATGCTATCTCACCCGATAACCATGAAAAAATGCACCCCCGACAATGAGACGGTCAGCATCTTCGGTGCCACTGATGTGGCAAAGCCCCTGCCGACAGAACAATTCCCCGAGCAGGCCATGCGCCCGGAAGATGCCTTTCAACTAATCAAGGACGAACTTCTGCTGGACGGCAATGCCCGCCAAAACCTGGCAACCTTCTGCCAGACCTGGGACGACACCTGGGTTCACCGCCTGATGGATATCAGCATATCCAAGAATATGATTGATAAGGACGAATACCCCCAGTGTGCCGAAATCGAACAGCGCTGCGTGCGCATGATTGCCAACCTCTGGAATGTGCCGAAGGAGAATACACCCATCGGTTGCTCCACCATCGGCTCCAGCGAGGCCTGCATGCTGGGTGGTATGGCAGCCCTGTGGCGATGGCGAGCCCGCAGACGCAAGGAAGGCAAGCCCACCGACAAACCCAATCTTGTGTGTGGCCCGGTTCAAATCTGCTGGCATAAGTTCTGTCGCTACTGGGATGTTGAAATGCGCGAAATCCCCATGAGCAAGGACAGTTTCTGCATGAGCGAGGAGGAAATGCTCAAGCGAGTGGATGAAAACACCATTTGCGTGGTACCGACATTCGGCGTTACTTACACGGGGCAATATGAGTTCCCGGAACCTGTCTGCCGCGCACTCGACAAGCTTGCAGCCGAAGGCGGCCCCGATGTTGACGTACACGTAGACGCGGCCAGTGGCGGTTTTCTGGCCCCCTTCACGGCGCCGGATATTCCCTTTGATTTCCGTCTGCCCCGCATCAAATCCATCAGCTCCAGCGGCCACAAATACGGTCTTGCCCCGGTAGGCTGCGGCTGGGTCGTATGGCGAGATGTGTCGGAACTGCCCAAAGATCTGACCTTTGCCGTGAACTACCTTGGCGGCAGCATACCCACCATAGCACTCAATTTCTCTCGCCCGGCCGGTCAGGTTATATCACAGTATTACACCTTCAGCCGACTCGGCATGGAAGGTTACCGTCGCATACACAATGCCGCATATCAGGTGGCGGATTTCCTGCACCGAGAGTTCAACAAACTGGGTAAGTTCAAGTTCATTGCCACGGGTAACCCGCAAACGGACATTCCGGCCGTCTGCTTCTACATGAAGAAAGGCTACACCCCCGGTTACAACCTTTATGAACTGTCGGACAGACTGCGCATACGCGGTTGGCAAGTGCCGGCTTTCAGCCTGCCCGCCAATGTGGAGGACATTGTAGTCATGCGCGTCATGGTGCGCCGAGGGTTCACCATGGACATGGCAGCCCTGCTCATGGAGGACGTCAAGCGAGCCATGGACTTTCTGTCAGCACATGCCCCCGCACAGCATCTGGAGGAGAAAGAGGCCATGACCTTTAAGCATACCTGATGCGTCACAACCTCCTTTCCGATTGCGCCCTCAGCAAGCCTTCTTCCTGCGGGGGCGCAATCCGCTGGGATAGCAGGTTTGCTGCTCTTCCTCTCTGAACTCTGCGAAAACCTGTTCAGGATTACCCGGTGACATGCGCAACTGCTCCAAGATACGGTTGCGCATCGTGAGAGCCGCGGCATACGATTCGGCTTCACCACCATACTGCTTATCTGAGAAATAGCGGGTAAAGTGAACCTGATTGCGGCAAAGCGTTACACGCCAGCCCTGAAAAGAAGTAAACTCATAGGTAAACCGAGTGATATTGCGTAGAGTTTTCATAACCGTACGCATCATATAGCACCCATTTCTTGCGGTCAATAGTTATTAGCCGCAATACGGACAACCGGTATGTACCTGCAATCCAGCAATTAGCTGCAACACAAACAACAGAACTTGCAATCCGATGGCCCCCTGTTAAATTGTATGAGTCATGCGACTCAAATCTATCACATTCCGTTGTTCCGAACCTCAGCTCGTCAGACTCGAGGAAGCCATGCGCAGCTCCGGCGCAGAAACCCGAACCGCCTTCATTTCTGCAGCAATCGAGGAGTTCCTCAACTTTGCCGAGCAAAAGGACAGGGTTGATCTGGATCTCTTTTCACTGGTCGAACAGGTCGATGCCGTAGGTTGCGGCACTCCATTCAGGAGCCAGGCCTGAACACAGAGCCATTCAGCTGTTATCGCTCTTCGATTTCCTGTGTTGCTGTTCACGCGCGGCGAGCGATAGCTGAATGGCATTGGCCATATTGTGGCAGAATACATAAAAGACCGGACCGATGTACGCAATGGGAGAGGCGTAGCTCTGCCCGGCAATGTACAGCGTCAGAATCGTATTTTTCTGCCCCAGCGCCTGAGAACACTCTCGCTTAAGCTCAGGATATCCCAATCTGTAACCGGCAAGGAATCCTACGGCGCACACAACCACTGCCCCCAACGCCATCGGCAACATGTCCCACAGCGAATAGTCCATCTGCAGAATACGGTGAGTACCGATAGCCGACACCACAATCAAGTTAAAGTTCCAGATACCTAAGGAGACGTCTTTTAACTTCCCGGACCAGGATTTACAAGCCGGGTACAGCAAGCGCAATGCGCAAGCCACCACAGCCGGTATGCCCAATACAACGCCAATCTGCTTGGCCACCATGAACATAAGTTCGGTATAACTCAGCTCAGGAGAATTGACAATAAAGGGCAGAACAAAAGGTGTTAACACGGCAAACACTACCTGACTGAGTACCATCGCCGTCGTGATGAACCCCACATTTCCCCGCAGCAGGTTCACAATAATGGGAGCAGCAGATGCTATAGGGGCTGCACCGCAATAATACACAGCCTCTGCCAGAGCCGGGTTTCCCATCAACCGAGCAACGGCAAATGCCACAATCCATACCGCTTGCAAAGCCAGCAGAACCCACAGGTGCATGAGGCGAGGGCGGAGTTGCGCCGTATCGAGCCCCAGAAAGGTGATAGTCAGCATGACCGTGATGCCATAGGGCAACAACCAGCCATATTCACTAATATAGGAGTGGAAGACGCCCCCAATCAGAAACGAGAGCACCATCAAAAAACTACGCAACTGCTGTTTCATATCAATTATCAGCCGTTTTGGCCTCGGCACTGCGTTTCTGAGCCAGCAGCGTAGCGGCATCCCCAGCCTGCGGTTTGGGGTATGCTATACGATTGTGGTTCATGGTACGCAGAGTAGTAAAGAAAGCGGTCTTCATTTTGGCTATTTCACCGAGGGTCAGCCCACTGTCCTGCAAGTGGCCATCAAGGATACGACCTTTGAAAATACCCTCAATCATGTTGCGGATATCATCCTCGGTAGGGTGCTGCAAGGAGCGAGTTGCACTTTCCACCGCGTCGGCCATACTCACAATCCCCGATTCACGGGACTGCGGAATGGGGCCGGGATAGGTGAATATGGACTTATCCACCTCATCCGGGCAGGTATCGGTAAGCCCGTCATCAAACTTCTTCTTGGCCATCTCGTAGTTATCGAGAGCCTTGCGATAGAAGAAATAGGCCGTTGTCGTGCCGTGATGCTCACGAATGACATCGATAATTCTCGGATTCAGCTTGGCAGCCTGAGCAAGCTGAGCGCCCTCCGTCACGTGACCGGTAATGATGCGGGCACTGGCTTCAGGCGTCAGGTCAGCATGCGGGGACATCGTCTGATCAATGATATTCTCGGAGAAATACTGAGGGTTCTTCACCTTACCTACATCATGATACAGACCGCACACACCGGCGCGTGTTACGTCGGCACCAATCGCCTCGGCTGCAGCCTCAGCCAGTCGCTGCACATACAAACTATGGTGAAAGGTACCGGGCGCCGTAATCTGCAGCTTCTTAAGCAGCGGGTGATTCATATCCGCCCACTCCAGCCAAGTGATATGGGTAGATATGCCGAACAGGCTCTCCAACATGGGCATGACGCCATTGACGATTACCGCCAACAGGAAATTAACGCCCAGTGCCATGAACAGCATGGTGAGCAAATCGCCGGCATCGGTACCTTTGCCCAACATACCTCCCCCGTCAGCATGGAGTGAAGACAGTGCCAAAGCAGCAATATACACAACAAAACCTGTCTTGAAACCGGCATAGAGAATTTGCTGTCGTTTCTGCAGGTGGCCACAGATAGCCGCAGATACGACACCGGTCAGCAAGCTCAGCACCACATAGTCGGCCGTAAACTGCGCCGGGTAAGACTGAGGGAAAAACACCACACCGAAGAGCGTGCAGCACAGAGCCACATAGACACCCATAGAGCGATTAATCAACACAGCTGTCACAGCTGGTGCCAGCATGTAAGGCAGCACCAACAACTTGTGCCATACCTCAACCCCGGGCAAATCTGCCACACGTGGCCATATACAGTTAATAAGGTATATCACAAACATCTGTCCCAGTGTGGCCAGCACGCACAGCAACACACGCCCGGCATTCAACTCGCCCTTGCGATGCCCCAGAGCATAATACCCGGTTACAGCAAACGAACACAATACAACCCATACGACACGATAGGCGCTCTGCAGCGGGCTTTGTGCCTGTGAGTATACCAAAAGACACAGGATTGCAACCCCCAAAACAGTCAGTAGCAACAAAGACTGCGAAATACGTTTGTCACCGGGAGGAGCGCTATCCGCCCTCCGGCGGAATAAGGATGAAAGAAAACTTGCCATAAAACGTTTGCTGTCGCTCATTATACTCAGCTGCCCTCCCCTTGTCAAGTTCATGCTCCGCGCAAACAAAAAACACAGGCATGACCTGTTTTAAGCTTGACAAGGAGAAAGTTTTTTTGTCTTTCTATAGATAGGCAAGGCGCTCCGCGCGGAGCGTGCCACATCTTTCACGTCCATATAGAACAGACATCAGAATGTCCAAAACGCTCATCATCGCAGAGAAACCCAGCGTAGCCGGAGACTTGGCACGCGTGCTCGGCAAAAAAACGGGCAAGTTCCGCAAGGCCGACACTTCCGGCAGTTATGAGAACGACACCCTCATCATCACCTCTGCTGTAGGCCATCTGGTCGAGCAGAAAAAACCCCAGACAGAAGACGGCAAGAGCCTGCCGTGGAAAATGGACTACCTGCCCGTCATGCCCAAGAGCATGGAGCTGGAGCCCATCGCAAAATCGGCTGACCGCCTGAAAAAAGTGCTCAAACTCGCCCGCAGCAAGGAAGTTACAGCCGTCGTGAATGCATGCGATGCCGGGCGCGAAGGTGAGCTCATTTTCCGCAATATCATACGTTACGGCAAAATCAAAAAGCCCATCAGCCGCCTGTGGATGCAGAGCATGACTGATGACGCCATTCTGGAGGCCTGGGCTACCCTGAAGAGCGATGCTGACATGGCTAATCTGGCAGACGCCGCTGTCTGCCGCTCTGAGAGTGACTGGCTTGTGGGACTTAACAGCACGCGAGCCCTCACAGTTCTGCAATCGGCGGCCGGCGGATTCAATATCACCCCGACCGGACGAGTGCAGACCCCCACGCTGGCTCTGCTGGCTGCCCGTCAGAAGGATATTCTTGCCTTTACCCCCGAAACGTACTATGAGGTACGCGCTACATTCAAAGCTCAGGCCGGCAGCTACGAAGGCCGCTGGTTCGACCCGGAATGGAAAAAGGACGAAAACAATCCCCAGCGTACCCGCGAACGCCTGTGGGACGCCGAAATTGCAGAGGCCATAGCCCGCCGCTGCGAAGGTCGCCCGGCTGAGGTGAAGGAGGTGAAAAAGCCGGTATCCATGCCGCCGCCCCTGCTCTTTGACCTGACCTCCCTGCAGAAGGAAGCCAGCAACCGTTACGGATTTTCTGCCAGCCGTACCCTGCAGATTGCTCAGGAATGCTACGAAAAACACAAGGTACTCACTTACCCGCGTACCGACTCCAAGTTCCTGCCCAATGATTACCTGAAGGTCGCCACGCGCACCGTCGCCGCCATCGGGGAA
>JAZSEM010000027.1:0-4285 GCA_045531695.1 Akkermansia sp. | reverse complement strand
GGCTGCTGCCCGCGCTTTAAGGCGCGGGCGTGAACGGTAGCTTAAGCTACGCATATCCGCGGGTGAAAGCCCGCCTGTTTTATCACTTAGTCCTTCGTAACTCGTAACTAGTCCTTCCTTACAAGCTCCAATTTGTGGAGGGATTGGCGGACTGCAGGATGGAAAATAAATTGCTTTGTTCTTTCCCTTTGCTTGGGTATTGTGTCATTATGGGTCGATTTAGATAGACATTACGAATAACTCACGTAAAATAGTGCAACGATTTAGCGTGAAAAGACGTCTGTATAGGTACAGACTATTAAATATCTCCTTTTTAACACATAACCATGATGATTCCCCCCCTCAGTAAGTGGACCCGCAGCCTGAGCACACTGCTTGTCAGTGCGACGGCTGCGCTGGTATCATGCACGTCTGTCAGTCAGGCTGCCCCTGATTACGATCAGGTAGGCAAGCAGTTCTCGCTCGTGCTGCAGAATGCTCATTTCTCCCGCGCACGTTTCTCGCAGGATATGTACGAGAAGTTCCTGGAGAGCTACCTGCGCAATATCGATCCGCAGAAGTTGTACTTCACTGCCGAAGATGTGAAGGCTTTGCGCGAGCGCTATGCCTCCTCCTTCGGTGACTACTTGCTCGCCGGCGAAACCCGTACCCTGGCCGTAGAGCTTTACACCGAGTACTCCACCCGCGCCCTGCGCCACATTGAGCAGGCTGAAAAGATGCTGAAGGAGTACGAGAAGGCTCTGCCGGCCTTCGACTCCGACCGCACCACTCCCCGCAGTCGTCGTAAGGTTGCCCGAGCTGCCAATGAGGCTGAGCTGAATCAGGCCTGGCGTGATCTGATTGATGACATGGTGCTCACCGAGGTGCTGCGCCGTGAGAATGTGGCTCGTCTGGCTGCCGAGAAGGGGAAGGCCGACCCCAACGCCACCGAGCTGCCCGTGGCCGAAAAGCTGCAGGCTCGCTTTAAGCGCCTGCGCAACGAAGTGCAGGAGGCCGACACCGAGGATATGGTGGCTCGCCTGCTGAATGCCGTGGCACTTTCCTACGACCCGCACAGCGACTACATGGGTGCCCGCGAGGAGCAGCGCTTCAAGGATATGATACAGGCCTCCATCGTCGGTATCGGTGCCCAGCTGCGCGAGGACGACGATGGCTCCACCCGAATTGAGGGTATTGTGAAGGGTGGTCCCGCCGCCAAGAACGGCCAGCTGAAGCTCGGTGACCGCATTGTGGCGGTCGATACCGACAACTCCGGCAAGTGGACCGATATCATGTACCTGAGCATCGACAAGGTGGTTGACCTCATTCGCGGCAAGCAGGGGGTATCCGTACGTCTGCGTGTGCTCGGCGCCGAGACCGGCGAGCAGAAGGAGGTCATCATTGTGCGCGACGAGGTGCCCATGTCCGAATCTCTGGCCAGCGCCAAGATTGTGGATGTGCACACCCCGGGCAAAACTCCCTATCGTGTGGGTATTCTGACCCTGCCGTCCTTCTACATCGACCTCGACAGCGGTGATGTTCGCTGTGCTGCTGACGTGAAGAAGCTGCTGCGTCGCATGGTTAAGGAGAATGTGAAGGGGCTTGTTGTTGACCTGCGTTTCAACGGCGGTGGTTCCCTCGATGAGGTGCGCAAGATGGTGGGCTTCTTCACCGGTGCCGGTCCCGTGGTGCAGGTGCGTGACTCCCGTGGCCATGTGGAGCGCCTGACCGTGAGCGGTCGCCCGCTCTTCAAGGGCGAGATGGTGGTGATTACCAACAAACTCAGCGCCTCGGCCTCCGAGATTTTCGCCGGTGCCATGGCGGATTACGGTCGTGCCGTGATTGTGGGCGACGATTCCACGTTCGGTAAGGGTACCGTGCAGGTTCCCCGCAGTCTGGCCGATTTCCTGCCCTACTTCGCCAGCCGTGAGGGCTGCGGTATGATTAAGGTGACCGTGCAGAAGTTCTACCGCATCAATGGTGCCTCCACCCAGCTGAAGGGTGTGGAGAGTGATATCGTGCTGCCCATGTCGACAGCCGCTCTGCCCATCGGTGAGGGCGAGCAGGATTACGCCATGCCCTACGATGAGATTGCTCCCGCCGGTCGTTATGTGAAGAATGTGCGTATTGCCCGCATTCTGCCCGAGCTGCGCCGCCTGAGTGCTGCCCGCGTGGCTGCTGATAAGGACCTGCAGTACAGCAAGTGGTTCGTTGAGCACCGCCGCCACCTGACGGAGCAGAATACCGACTCCCTCAACAAGGAGACCCGCCGTGCCGAGGATGCCCGACTGCGCGAAATCCAGCGCGCCTACGACGACGAGCGTAAGTCCCGCTATGCCGGTATGGCCGCACAGGACGCCAAGGACTTTACCATTTATCGCCTGACCCTCGATGATGTGAACAGCGAGCAGCTGCCCATCGCCAGCAAGGACGACGATGATAAGTACATGGAATCCGCCGAAGACCCCGAGGATGCTCTCGAGGACGATGTGGATTACCCCTCCAACCTCGACCCCATTCTGCGCGAGTCGCTCTACATCGTTCGCGATATGATGGAGCTCCCCTGATGGTGGCAGATAAGCAGGATTGATTATAACCGGCGGGCGTCATGCCCGCCGAACTTTTAACAGCCCGCACGATATCGACCATGACTTCACCCGCTACATGTCGCCTGACTGATTTGCCCTCAGATTCCCTGCCGCGCGAAAGGCTGCTCAAAGAGGGGCGTGCCGCCCTGAGCGATGAGGAGTTGCTGGCCATATTCCTGCGTACGGGATTGCCCGGTTGCAATGTGCTGGAGCTCGCCGCGCGTATTAAACGTGCCGCCGGTTCTCTGGCTGCCCTCGGCAGTATGGAGGCCGCAGAGCTTGCCGCGCTGCACAAGGGCATGGGGAAGGCCAAGGCAGCCACGCTGGCTGCTGTGTTTGAGCTCGGTCAGCGCGCTGCTCGTGAGCATGTGGAGCGGGATGCCATTCGCAGCGCACAGGACGTCTATGACCTGCTGGTGGGTGAGCTGCGCTACGAAACGCAGGAGGTCATGATGTTGCTGTTGCTCGACACCAAGCGCATGCTCATACGCAAGGAGCGCATAGCCGTGGGCACGCTCACACGCCTGCTGGTGCACCCCCGCAATGTTTTCGGCCCGGCTCTGCTGCACAAGGCTGCCAGAGTGATTATAGCCCACAATCACCCCAGCGGTGACTGCCGCCCCAGCAACTGCGACCGCGAGCTCACCGCCGCCCTGAGTAAGGCCGCCGAGGTGCTCTGCCTGCCGTTAGCTGACCACGTTATCATAGGTGCACCCGTACCGAGTTACCCCAGACCTTACTACAGCTTTGCCGAGGAAGGATTGCTGTGAACCGACCTTGTTGATATGAAAGATTACCACACTCACCACTACAACCCCGCCGGGGGGAGCATTTGTGCCGTAACCATGGATGACTGGGAGCGCGTGGCTGCCACTCCCGGCATGACTCCGGCCTTTGGCGTGCACCCTTGGCATGCCGCCGGTACAGATGCCGCGGAACTGGCTTTTGCGCTCGATGACTGGCTGAGCCGCTACCCTGCCGCTGAGGTGGGCGAGACCGGGCTCGATGCCGCCGACGCCCACCGCGACACGCTGGAACAGCAGCGCCTGCTCCTGCATATTCACTTGGGGGCCGCCTTCCGCCACGACCGCTTGGTGCACTTGCATGGTGTGCGCGCCTGGTCCGAGCTGCTGAGCATACTGCAGGAACGCGCCCGCTGCAATACCCTGCCGCGTGTGCTGCTGCATGCCTGGAACGGCTCTCACGAGCTGGCACGCGAGTTCCTGGCACTCGGCGCCTGCTTCAGTGTGGGAATCCGCGAGCTCACCCACTCCCGCGCAGAAGAACGCTACGCGCGCATTCCCGATGGCCGCATTTTTCCCGAGAGCGATGACAACCCCGCCGACTGGCCCCGCACCCTCGCCCTCTTCAACCTGCTCAGGAAGGGTATCTCGCTCTGATTTCCTGACATTTTAAAGAGCAATTTGTGGAAGTACGAGGGACGAATTCCGAGGGACGAATTTATGAGTTCCGCGGGCTTTGCCCGCCAAATATCAGAACCCGCGCATGCGCGGGTTTTAAAGTATGGCTCCCGTCTTCGGCTTCGCCTGGGGGCTTCTCGATGATACGCCCACCCGGGACGCCGAGGCAGGCGCCGTTGGCTCGCTCCCCTACAAACATCAATTTGCTGCACTGCGAGCTTGCGAGCCGAATGTCCAATTTCAAAATCCAAAATTCAAAATCCAACTTTTCAACGGCCTGCGGCCGAGTGAAAAGCG
>JAZSEM010000080.1:0-9928 GCA_045531695.1 Akkermansia sp. | reverse complement strand
AAGGTGTTGCTCTACCAACTGAGCTACCTCCGCATGGGAGAAATGGGCAGGGATGGATTCGAACCATCGAAATCGTACGATAGCAGATTTACAGTCTGCCCCCTTTGACCGCTCGGGAACCTACCCATTTGCAGGCTACTTGTTCAGTAGCGTGCGCCGGGAGTATAGCGTACTTTTCGACGCATTGCAAGCTTTTTTTTAAGAAATTTCGATTTTTTTTGATTTTTTCAGGTTTTTGAAGGTAGGAATGAGGAAAATGATGCCCAGTGCGACCACGCCGAAGGAGAGGACCTGCCCCTGCGTGATGCCGTACCATACGTTGGCGTCGGGCTCCTTAAAGCACTCACAGGTAATGCGTGCGGCGGCGTAGAGGAAGCAGAAGAGCGAGCAGAAGATGCCGGCGGGGGCGTTTTTCCAGCCCAGTCGCACAGCCATAAGCACGATGAAGATGATGAGCCCCTCACCGACGGCCTCGAAGAGCTGAGAGGGGTAGCGCGGGGTAAGGAAGGGGGCCAGAGCCTCGCTCACGGCGGGGTTGGTGCGGCACAGGCGCAGGATGGCATCCCCGTAGTGCTCGATAATTCGGCCTTCGCCGTCGCGAATGAGGAATTGCTCGATGGGGGCACCCAGGGCGTGGTCAATCGCCACGCGGGCCTGAATCTGTTTTTCGGCAGTGGCGGTAAAAATCTCCTGCGGGAATTTGCATGCGAGCGCGTGCGCGGCAGCGCATGCGCGCCCGTACAATTCACCATTGATGAAATTGGCCACGCGACCACAGAACAAGCCAATGGTGCAGACAATGGCCAAGCCATCCGTCACGGCGCTGATGGAGAGCTTGTTTTTGCGAGCATACCAGATAGCGACCAGCAGCACGCCGATGATGCCACCGTGGGAGGCCATGCCGCCCTCCCATACACGGAATACCCAGGTGGGGTCATTCATGAGCCCCTGCAGACCGTGCTCGGGCAACCAATAGAAGAAGAACTCGCCCAGTCGACCGCCCATGAGCACGCCGAATATACAGACAGCGGTGATGAAATCGCCGAGTTTATCGGCCTCCACACAGTAGAGCTTGCGCTTGGAGAGCTGCAGCAGAACCAGATAACCGATGATGAAACCGGCAATGTAGGCGAGGCCATACCAACGCACGGCCAGCGGAGTTCCGGGGATATCAAAAATGATAGGATCGAGATTATGAAAATATGTGGCAAGAGGATTCATGATGACTAGAGCGCTTATAGCACAAGCCACGCGGGCTCACAAGTCAAATACCCGTTTATGCCTTAAAAAGTCAGCGATGTTCGGGCAGTCTGTTAAAAAATCAGCAAAAATTCACGTCAGGAGGAAGTTTGTTCTCGCCAAGTGGGGGGGGATTGTGTATAAATATAGCGTACATCTGAATTTTTATCATGAAAAACACGTTTTGGTCCATACTGACAATGGCTGCTTGCACTGTCATGACAGCCTCCGCTATAGATGCTACTGCCGTCAAGGTGTCTCTGAATGCTGATAAACCCGGTCTGGCAAGCAAGATTGTGAGCGAAGTGGGTGCCAAACCCTCGGTTATGTCGTTCACTGAAGGTCGCGCCAAAGCCGGTAAGAACGGCTGGCAGCGCATTTCTGTGCCCATTAAGATGGAGGCAGCAGCTAAGAAGTTGAAGCCCTCCGACAATGAACGTCCTATGCCCGATTATATAGGTGAGCTCACTCTTACGGTGCACGTGCTTTTCAAGACATCCGACGGTGATGGTAAGGATAAGTATGCCCGCGTGAGCAAGACCCTGACTTACCACGAGATTGTTCTGAGCAAGGGCTCCAAGCAGCTGGGTGAGTGCGAGATGAATGTTGACCTCTTCCTCTCTCCCCGCAATGCTATGAAGATCAGCACCGCCGGCCCCAAGGCTAAGTCCACTGCCGTGAAGGTGATTGCTATCGCTCTCGAGGGTTCCTTCGGCGGCCAGACCTGCCAGCGCCTGGAGAAGACAGACCCCGATGTGCGTTTTGACCGCACTGACCTGCCCAAGAGCTGGTGGACCTCTGAGAAGGTGAACGATTGCGGCGCTGTGCTCTATGCTATCAACGAGACACCCTATGCAGCCTTTGCTCCTGCAACGGATGCCTGGGTGACCACCGATGGTGCAACCGCTCCCTCTGCGCCTGCAATTTCCACCGGTGCTGATACCGCCACTCCCTCTACCGGCGATGACAGCACCACCGGCAGCACCGATTCCGGGGTGACCCCCACGACAGATGATACCACTGCTACTGCTGACGAGGAAGAAACCGGCAGCCGCAAGGGTAAGAAGGGAAGCAAGAAGAACAGACGCTCCCGTCGCTAATTTTTAACTTACAACTTATATCTATGGCTGAATACAAAACAACCGTCGCTCTTGAGATTGGCGCCCAAAGCGTCACCATGGGCGTATTTACCCCCTCCGGCAAGGGGTATGCGCTTTCGCGCTATGCTCGCCGTGAGATCGTGCTTGATCCGCTCGAGGAGGGTATGCGCATGGACTACGTCAGTAGTGCCATCGCAGAGCTTGTGACGGAACTGAAGGTGAAGGGGAGCGACGTTCGTAACGTTGTCTCCGGTCAGCAGGTTTTCATGCGCTTTATTAAGCTCATTGCTCTCGATGATTCTGATATCGCAGAGCAGGTGAGCTACGAGGCTCAGCAGCACATTCCGTTCCCGCTCGACGAGATTCAGTGGGACTATCAGGAGCTGCCGGATCGTGGTACCGGCGAGACCGAGGTGCTGCTGGTGGCTATCAAGAAGGATGTGCTCGATAACCTGAACACTCAGGTAGAGGGCAGCGGTCTGAAGACCCGCAGTGTGGATTGCTCCATCACCTCGCTGTACAATGCGTTCCGAGTGAGTTATCCCGAGGAGGATGCTCCTGTGATGATTCTCGATATCGGTGCCAAGACCACTGATATCATCTTTGCCGAGGCCGGGCGTTTCTTTACCCGCTCCGTAACCGCAGCCGGTGCTTTCGTGACCAACAGCATCGCCCGCGAGTACAGCATGAGCTTCCGCGACGCTGAAAAGCTCAAGATTGAGTCCGGCGTTGTATCTCTGGGTAACGGCTTTACCGAGGAGTTGTCGGAGCAGGAGGCTGCTCTGGCTACCACTATCCGTAATGCCATGAACCGCCTGAGCTCCGAAGTGCAGCGCACTATCAACCACTATCGTGGTCAGTACCAGGGTAGCGCCCCTGTGAAGGCTTACATCTGCGGTGGTGGCGCCCGCATGCCCTACGCTGTGGAGTTCCTGCAGAGCACCCTCAACATCCCTGTAGAGTACCTCAACCCGATTGCTGCCTTCAACATCGGTAGCAAGGTGGACGAGGATGCTCTGGCCATGGATGCCCTTTGCCTGGGTCCTGTAGCCGGTGCTGCTGTGACCGGTGCAAAGGTGGGTGACTTCGATATCGATCTTGTACCCACCAGCGTGGGCAAGGAGCGTGCCGAGAAGCAGATGCTGCCCAAGGTACTTGCCGGTGGTCTGATTGCTGTTGCCGGTGCTGCTCTGTTTGCCTGGGCTGCTGACGGTGCTGCTGCTGATGCAGAGAAGATGCTTAAGGCTGCCAGACCTGCTGCTGAGGAGTTGCAGTCCATTAGCGACAGCATTGAGAGCGAGAAGGATAAGTATGAGCGAGCCAAGCGTGAACTCGAGACTCTTAATCAGCACTACGCCATGCGTACGGCATATCCCGAGCTTATTAAGCAGCTTTCCGAGCGCAGTGCTTCCGTGAAGTTCTGGTTTACCGAGTTTGCTCCTCTCATCAACTACGAAGCCGATAAGGTGACCATCACCGACTCTGTGGAAGTGAAGGGAACTCGACTGATTGACCCGAACAAGAGCCGCAATGCCGGTAACAACTCCTCCATTAATCAGGCTCCCGAGGCTGTGGATGTGCGCAGTCGTAACAAGGCTCCCATGGTAACAGCTATCTGCATGAGTGGCTATACCTCCAAGAAGCCCGGTGATGACCGCAGTCAGGCTCAGCGCCAGGTAATCTATGACCTTGTGGCTAAGAACTTCGACGAGCGCAGCGCTGACTCTCTGTTCTCCTACCAGAACGCCGACGTGCTGAAGAACATGAACCACTACTATCAGTTCATCGATTCCAAGGGCTCTCGTGGTAAGGTGACTGTGCCGGATTATGTGGAGAAGTTCATGCTTATCATGCCGCTTAAGACCCCCATTGCTATCCCTGAGCTTTCAGAAGGCAAGTAACCCCACGTTTAAACCCAAGATTTTATACTGATATGAATATTCTCGAAAATAAGCGAGTGGTTGCCCTCTCTGCCGTATTTGCTTTGGCCTTCGGTGGCTTGGTATATTACGGGTTCCAGCGTACAGGTGATTTTGCAACCTCTCAGAAAGAACTGAATCAGATTAATGAGCAAGTGCAGGATTTTGAGCAGGCCGAGTTCCCCCCGACTGCCAAGACCCGCAAGGAGGTGCGCGATGCCGGTAAGAAGGTGGCTGCCACTCTCGCTGCTCTCAAGGCTGACTTCGACTCCTATGCCAAGAAGTGCATTGGTGACGGTAAGGTGATGACCTCTGTCGAGTTCCAGAACGAAGTTCGCGGCGCTATCGATGATCTGGGCCGTGCTGCCTCTGAGAAGGGCTGCCAGCTGGGTTCCGCCGCTGCTGACCTCGGCATGGCCACCTTTAAGAATGCCGCAGCCACTGCAGAGGATGTGCCTTACCGCAGCTTCCAGCTGAAGGCCGCAAAGCGCGTGGCCGATGTTGTTATCGACAGTGGTTCCCCGCTGCTGGATAAGATTTACTGTGCGCCCCTGCCTGAGCCCAAGGCTCGCAAGAAGGGTGATTGCTTCCCTCTGGGTATTGAGGTGGCCTTCACGGCCAAGCGCAGCGAGGCCGAGGCCGGACAGGTGCCTGTCAGCGTGATGCCCCGCGTGCTCAATGCGCTCTCTACAGACAAGGATTTCTTCTTTAAGATTACCGGTCTGTGGGTTGGCACCAATGAAGGTAACCTGCCTGCCCGCGATGAATACCAGGCTCCTACTCAGGATCCCAACCAGGGCGATGACCTGAGTGGCGAGGCTGCTCCGCAGACCGGTGGTGAAGGTCGCCAGATTGCCGTGCGCAAGACCGGTTCTCCCGATGAGACGGTGCGCGTGCACATCAACCTGCAGGTGCTCTATTTCAATCCCAACACTGGCAAGAAGTAATCAGACTCTCAAACATTTTAACTTATACCAATTATGGCTGAACAGAACAATTTCGGCAAAACCGCACTCATTACGGGGATTGTGCTTGGCGTGCTGGCCGGTGGTTATGGTGCCTACACCATGTCAACCAGCAAAGTCGACAAGCCCCAGACCCGTCTGAATGCCGGTGACTCCAAGGCTGCTGCCACCCTCGCTCAGGTGGCCGACGCTGTGGAGGCTGACAGAAAGAAGCAACACACTATTGCTGACGTAGCTCCCGAAGGTGCTACAGTAAACGGCAAGCCCCGCTACACCCCCATTTTCTTCTCGCCTGAACTTTGGCAGGTGACTCTCGATGCAGAGCAGAAGACCACGGTGATTGATATCTACGACCCCAGCGCTGAGAATGTGCATGGCGATGTGCCCAATCACTGGTTTATCTCCAACGGTATTTCCGATGCCCTTGGTCGCTCCGATGGCCTGAGCCTGGACAGTGACTCCGATGGTTTCTCCAACCGTGAGGAGTTCGATGCCGAGACCAATCCCGGCGATGCCGCTAGCCTGCCTGCGCTTATTCAGGTTGGCAAGACTCCTAAGCTGGAGGTGGTTGAAGTAGCAGTGAGCAGCGGTGTGATTTCCGTTGATTCCACGCTGGCGTACGAGAAAAACGCTACCTCTGCCGGAGTGAAAATCTTTGCTCGCCCGGGGGAGACCAAGCCCGTTCACAAGAGCAAGGATGCACTGAAGGTTGGCGATACCTTCGGATTGAAGGCCGATGGTAAGGATAGCACTCGCTTCAGTGTGCTGCGCTTCGAGCAGATGGAGTTCTCTGACTCCATGGGTAACAAGGAGACCGAAACAGTTATGGTTGTGCGCGATAACGTGACCGCCGGTGAGAATAAAGAATTCTTTATCCGCGCCGGTAGCCCCACTCGCCCGAATACTAAGGATTTCGGTACATCCAACGCCAAGGGCAAGATTATTGAGGATACCACGGTCACTATGCGCGTGACTGCCGGTCCTGCTGCCGGTAAGCCTGAAGGCCAGTTTAAGGTGCAGCTGAAAGGTAGCTTCACAGTGCCGGGCACAGACATTACCTGCGTGCTTGAAACTGTGGACAAGGAGGGAACTGTCAACGTGCGCCCGAATGGTGCAGAAAGTCCCGTAAATGTACCCAAAGCTGCAAAATAACCCCGATTTAGTCACAAAAACACAAAAAATACATCATAAAATACACTTTTTTGAATTGTAGACTTTACAAGTGAACAGTTTTCTGTCATATTTTAGACATTACCATGAACCACTCACCTCTCATTACCTCAAAGTACACGATGATGCTCACGGCTATCGCCATGTCCTGCCCCTTTGCGCAGGCCGGTACTGATGGCTACCTGAGCACTTCTACAGCCGCAGGCACCAGCGAAGTTGGCCCTACCGCCGTATATGCTGGTCAGAACAGCATTAACGCTCGCGAAACCGCTCGCCGTCGCGCCATGGAGCAGGAGGCTCGTCAGCTCCTGCAGGAAGGCCGCGAGGCTTATGGTGCCGGCAAATATTCTATTGCTCTCGAGAAGTTCCAGTCCGCTTGGAAGCGCGTTCCCAAGGCTCCCGCTACACAGGTGCTGCAGCAGCACATTGTTGACGTGATTGGCGATGCTTCTATCGCCGTTGCCGGTGAATACGCTAAGGTTGGTCGTTATGACGACGCCGAGCAGCTCCTGCTCGACGTGCTCTCCCGTGACCCCAACAACGAGCGTGCTCGCCGCGACCTCTCCGAGCTTCGCGACCCCGTGCGTAACAATCCCGCTCTCACACCCCAGCACGTTCGCGACGTAGAAGAAGTCAACCGTTTGCTTACCCTTGGTTATGGCTACTATGACCTCGGCAAGTTTGATGACGCATATGCTACCTTCTCTCAGGTAATCAAGATTGACCCGTACAACAAGGCCGCTCGCCAGGGTCAGGAGGCTGTATCCAAGCGTCGCATCAACTACTATCAGAGCGCTCGCAATTCCTTCCGCGCCAAGGCTCTTGCCGAGGTGGATGCTCTTTGGGAGGAGTATGAGCCCCAGGATCTTCCTGATATTGAGATGGGTGGTGGTGAGTCCGGTGCTCAGGTGACTGAAAAGCAGATTGCCAACGACCAGAACCTGAGCAAGATGCAGATTAGCTCCGTCAACTTTGAGAATACCCTGATTGAGGATGCTCTCGACTTCCTGCGTGGTGAAGCTCGCAAGAATGGTATTCAGATTAACTTCATTTTCGAGAAGCCCCGTACTGCTCCTGCTCCTGCAGCAGCCGCTGAGGTAGACGAAGAAGGTGAGGAGGCTGCGCCTGAGGCTGTTGCCACCACATCTGACGAAGTTACCGTACCCGGCCTGAAGGTTCAGGGTGTGACTGCTAAGGAACTGCTGCAGATGATTTGCACTCAGGCAGGCTGCCAGTACCGCGTGGAGGATAACGCCATTGTGGTATACCAGACAGGTGCCGGTGTAGAGCGCATGTTCAAGCGCCAGTGGAAGGTATCCCGTGACTTCTTCACCGGTGGTGAAGACGGTGGCGATGATGAGGCGGATGAGGGCGATGAGTTCGGTGATAGCTCTGCTCCCAAGCCCAAGCTCGACGCCGTGGCAACCCTGCGTTCCGCCGGTGTTGCTTTCCCGAAGGGCTCCAGCGCTCAGTACTCTCCCCGTACCGGTATGCTGACTGTGGAGAACACGGCCAACAACCTCGACGCTGTGGAAGAGGCTGTGAACGAGTACCGCCGCCAGATGCCGCAGATGATTAAGGTGAGCGCCAAGTTCGTGGAGGTCTCCCAGACCAACGAAGAAGAGCTCAGCTTCGACTGGGTGGTGAATCCCTTCTCCGTATCCAACGACGGCAGCACCTATCTGGGTGGTGTGAATGGTACGTCCTCCGACCCCCTGCGCACGATGAACGACTTCGTGTCCAACGGTGGTTCCGCATACTCCAACAACCACACCAACAAGGGTTCCTGGCCCATCTACAGCAACAGCTCTCTGACCGATGGTACCGATGCTATCTCCAACGGTCTGATGACCGGTGGCCTGCGCTCCGGTACAGGTGCTCTGACCGGCAGCTCCATGGACTCTCTGGTGGCCTCCGGCTCTGCTGCAGCCAATACCGCTCGCTCCGCTGCTCCCGGCATTCTGTCCCTGTCCGGTATCTACGACGAGGGTTCCTTCCAGATGATTATGCGCGGTCTGTCCCAGAAGAAGGGTGTTGACATCATGTCTGCCCCCAGCCTGGTAGCCCGTCCCGGTGAGCTCGACTACACTCCCGAGCCCGATCCTCTGGCAAGCGACCAGGGTGGCGACAACGGTTGCGCCAAGATTGAGGTGATTCGTCGCTTCATTTACCCCTCCGCTTACGATGCTCCCGAAATCGGCAGTACCAGCAGCAACAACGGTGGCAACAACTGGAACAACAACAACAACATGTCCATGCCGATTGCCTCCCCGGCTAACCCCTCCGAATGGGCAGTTGAGGAAGTTGGTATCGTGATGCGATTTAAGGTTGACGAGCTCGAGGGTAACGACATCATCAAGTTCAACCACTTTGAAATTAAGGTCGTGAACTTCGAAGGTTTCGTGAACTACGGCTCTCCCATCACCGCCGGTGTGGCCAACGACACTCAGATTGAGCACATCACCCTTACGGAAAACCGTATCGATATGCCCATCTTCAGCCGTCGCTACATCAACTCCAACCCCTGCATCTACGACGGTCACACCATCGCCATCGGTGGTATGATTGAGGACAATGTGCAGAAGGTTGAGGACAAGGTGCCCGTATTCGGCGACCTGCCCCTTATCGGTCGCTTCTTCCGCAGCAACGCCGAGTCTCACGTTCGTAAGAACCTGATGATCTTCGTGACCGCCGAGAAGATTGACCCGACCGGCAAGCCCACTCGTCTGCGCGACGTTGGCACGGGTGACAATCCCACCGCCGGCACCGGCGCCCCGAGCCTCTTCCCCGATGATGGCCTGGCCAATCCCTAATCGGGAACCGGTTCACTGGTAATTCTGACCCGCCTCTGCTCTGAGCAGGGGCGGGTTTTACATTTCATCGGTTATGAAAATGGTTGAGATAATCCGAATATTGCGGACCTTTAAAAACCAGACCTTCCTTCCGGCACCTCGTTCCTCCCTCCGCAAATTGGAGCTTGTCCCCCTATCCCCAAGGCGTCAGCCTTGGTCTTCACCATGCGCGCAGCGCATTCTTCACCACCGTGCGCAGCCGGTTCTTCACCGCGGGCTTCAGCCCGCTTTTCACCCGGCCGCAGGCCGTTAAAAAGCTTTTATCCCAAAGCGAGCCACAGGCGAGCCTAAACCGGAGCCCGCGACAGCGGGCGATAGCTCAATAGAGCCCGGCGGCTGAGCCGCGAAGCGACGAAGCCCCGGGTAGGAGTATATAAAATAGTTGAGCCCGAGGAACGAGGGCGGCAGATGAGAGGCAGGTTGGCATAAATAACGCGACTATTTCAATACGCGCCGTTTCTGCCGCCCTTTCAGGGCTCATGTTCTTTTTGTACTCGCTGCAGGGGCTTACGCCCCTGCCTATTGAGCTACCGCCCTCGTACCTCGGGCTTTGAAGTAGGCTCGCAGCTCGACAAATTGGAGCTTGACTCCCTATCCCCAAGGCGTCAGCCTTGGTCTTCACCATGCGCGCAGCGCATTCTTCACCACCGTGCGCAGCCGGTTCTTCACCGCGGGCTTCAGCC
>JAZSEM010000083.1:0-36636 GCA_045531695.1 Akkermansia sp. | reverse complement strand
GGCTCTCCTCTGCTAATCTTGCGCGCGTTATGGCAAAAGTTCCCGTTATTCAACTCCGCAAGGGTCACGCCGTGAATTACAACGGCGACATCTGTGTTGTGCGCGAAAGCCAGCTCAAGACCCCGCCCCGCATGGCATCTTATGTGCAGATGACCATCCGCAGCATCGCCACCAAGAAGGACTACAACCTTCGCCTGACCTCCAACGATTTTCTTGAGGGCGTGATGCTCAGCCGCGAGGAGATGGAGTTCTCCTACGTGGACGGCATGGGCTACCACTTCCTTAACAACGAGACTTTCGAGGACATCTGCGTGTCTGAGGACATCGTAGAGCCCGTGAAGGACTACCTCATCGAAGGCGAGAACTACATGCTCCTCTTCACCGACGAGATCGTGTGCTCCATCGAGCTGCCCGCCGCTATCACCATGGAGGTGGCCGAGGCTCCCGAGGGCGTGAAGGGCAACTCTGCCAACAACGTTTACAAGAGCGCCACCATGACCACCGGTCTTGTTGTGCAGGTTCCCCTGTTCATCTCCGCCGGTCAGCGCATCTCCGTGAAGACGGAAGACGGCACCTACCTGGGTCGCGTGAACAACTGATAACGTTCCCTTTCTCATTAGTTAGCATTGGAACCACCCGCGCACGTACATCGAGCGCGGGTGGTTCTTTTTTGTCGCATCGCCGCGTCATTTTGTCGCACCGCCTTGCGACAATCTGACACCATGCGTCATTTTGTCGCAAGGATATTTTGTTTCGTTTTTTCGCCAACATTCTTAAGCGTTGATATTTCAACACTTTTATATTTTTGACATACACATACCAACATTGGCACGGTATTTGCAACAATAAGGGCAAGCAGAGGGCTCAGCCCCTGAGCCCACCACACACACTTAACAAACACAACAAACATAGAAAGACACAGAACAATGGGTAAGATTCTCGGAATTGACCTCGGTACCACCAACTCCTGCATGGCTGTCATGGATGGCGGTCAGGCCACTGTACTCGAAAACAGCGAGGGCGCTCGCACCACCCCCTCCATCGTAGCCTTCACCAAGAGCGGTGAGCGCATCGTTGGTCAGGCTGCCAAGCGTCAGGCTGTCACCAATCCCCGCAACACCATCTTCTCCGCCAAGCGTCTGATTGGCCGCAAGTACGCCGAGCTCACAGCCGACGACAAGAAGGTGCCCTACACCATCGTCGAGGCAGCTAACGGCGACGCCCACATTCAGGTCGAGGTAGGCGGCGAGACCAAGGTGTACTCCCCGCAGGAAATCAGTGCTATGGTTCTCAGTAAGCTCAAGGCCGATGCCGAGAGCAAGCTCGGCGAAACCATCACCGAGGCCGTTATCACCGTTCCCGCATACTTCAACGACGCTCAGCGTAACGCCACCAAGGCCGCCGGTGAGATTGCCGGCCTGAAGGTGCGCCGTATCATCAACGAGCCGACCGCAGCCGCTCTGGCCTATGGTCTGGACAAGGGCAGCAACGAGCAGATTGCCGTGTACGACCTCGGTGGCGGTACCTTCGATATCTCCGTACTCGAAATCGGTGACGGCGTGTTCGAGGTGAAGGCCAGCGATGGCGACACTCACCTGGGCGGTGACGACTGGGACAACGCCATCATCAACTGGATTCTCGCCGAGTTCAAAGCCGCCGAGGGTATGGATATCTCCAAGCAGACCGATGCCCTGCAGCGTATTAAGGAGGAAGCCGAGAAGGCCAAGATTGCCCTCTCCTCCACCCAGAGCTACGACATCTCCCTGCCCTTCATCACCATGGATGCCACAGGGCCCAAGCACATCATGCTCAACCTCACCCGCAGCAAGCTGGAGCAGCTGACGGAGAGCCTGCTCGACCGCACCGCCAACCCCGTGCGCAACTGCATCTCCGCCGCCGGTCTGAGCACCAGCGACATCAACGAGCTCGTGCTCGTGGGTGGTATGACCCGCATGCCCGCCGTGCAGGAAATGGCCAAGCGCCTGGCCGGCAAGGAGCCCCACAAGGGCGTGAACCCCGACGAGGTGGTTGCCGTGGGTGCAGCCATTCAGGGTGGTGTGCTCTCCGGCTCCGTGACCGATGTGCTCCTGCTCGATGTGACTCCCCTCACCCTCTCCATCGAGACGATGGGCAGCATCGCTACGCCGATGATTGACCGCAACACCACCATCCCCGTGCGCAAGAGCCAGGTGTTCTCCACTGCCGCTGACAACCAGCCTGCTGTTGACATCCGCATCTGCCAGGGCGAGCGTAAGATGTTCAACGACAACAAGCTGCTGGGCAACTTCAAGCTCGACGGTATTAAGCCCGCCCCCCGCGGTGTACCCCAGATTGAGGTAACCTTCGACATCGACGCCAACGGCATCCTCAAGGTAACTGCCAAGGACAAGGACACCGGCAAGGAGCAGAACATCTCCATTCAGGGTTCCTCCGGTCTGTCCAAGGAGGAAATCGAGCGCGCCAAGCGCGACGCCGAGATGCACGCCGAGGAGGACCGCAAGAAGGCCGAGGAAATCGAGGCCATCAACAAGGCTGACTCCCTCGCCCACAGCGTTGAGCGCCAGCTCAAGGAAATGGGTGAGCAGGTTCCCGCCGAGGTGACCAAGCCCATTCAGGACAAGGTGGACGCCCTCAAGAAGGCTGCCGAGGCCAAGGACGTTGACAAGTGCAAGTCCCTCACTCAGGAGCTCGAGACCATGCTTGCCAACCTGCAGCAGGCTGCCCAGCAGGCCGCCGCTCAGCAGGGCGGTTGCGGCGGTGCCGGTTGCAACGCCGGTGCAGCTCCCCAGCAGGATGGCCCCCGCCAGAGCAAGGGCAAGGTCGTAGACGCCGAAGTCGTCGACAATGACTGATTCTAACCGCAAACCTGCGCCCGGGTTCACCCGTGGCGCAGGTTGCACCCAAACATTTTAACCAATAATACACCACATAATACCATGATTAAACCCATCGGACAACGCGTACTCGTAGAGCGAGTGGAGGCTGAGAGCAAAACTGCAGGCGGTCTGTTCCTGCCCGACAGCGCCAAGGAGAAACCCCAGGAGGCCATCGTACGAGCCCTCGGCACCGGCGGCCGCGACAAGGACGGCAAGGAGATTCCCTTCAACGTAGCCGTTAATGACAAGGTGCTCATCACCAAGTACGGCGGCACCGAAGTCACCGTCAACGGCACCACCTACACCATCCTCAACGAGAGCGACATTCTCGCCATCATCGACTGATTCTGATATTAACCTTCAATATTTTACATTCTTACTATGGCAAAACAACTTGCATTCGACGAGTCCGCACGTCAGAGCCTGCTGGCCGGCGTGACCAAAATCTCCAAGGCCGTTAAGAGCACCCTCGGCCCGGCCGGGCGCAACGTGGTTATCGACAAGAAGTTCGGTTCCCCCAACATCACCAAGGACGGCGTGACCGTTGCCAAGGAAATCGAGCTCGAGGACCCCTATGAGAACATGGGCGCCCAGCTTGTTCGCGAGGTCTCCAGCAAGACTAACGACATCGCCGGCGACGGCACCACCACCGCCACCGTGCTCGCAGAGAGCATCTACCGCGAAGGTCTGCGCAACGTGACCGCCGGTGCCAACCCCATCTCCCTGCAGCGCGGTATCAACAAGGCCGCCGCCGCCATCGTCGCAGAGCTCAAGAACATCTCCAAGCCCGTTGACTCCGGCAAGGAAATCGCTCAGGTGGCCACCGTTTCCGCCAACTGGGACTCCGAAATCGGTGACATCATCGCCGAGGCTATGGACAAGGTGGGCAAGGACGGCACCATCACCGTTGAGGAGGCCAAGGGTATCGACACTTCCCTCGACGTTGTAGAGGGTATGCAGTTCGACAAGGGCTACCTCTCCCCCTACTTCGTGACCAACGCCGACACCATGGAGGCCGTGCTCGAGAGCCCCTACATCCTCATCTTCGAGAAGAAGATTTCCAACCTCAAGGACTTCCTCCCCGTGCTCGAGAAAGTAGCCAAGACCGGTAAGCCCTTCCTCATCATCGCCGAGGACATCGAGGGCGAGGCTCTTGCCGCTCTCGTCGTGAACCGCCTGCGCGGTACCCTCAACGTAGCCGCTGTGAAGGCTCCCGGCTTCGGCGACCGCCGCAAGGCCATGCTTCAGGATATCGCCGTCCTCACCGGCGGTCAGTGCATCTCCGAAGACCTCGGCCTCAAGCTCGAGAACGTTGACCTCGACCAGCTCGGCCTCGCCAAGCGCGTTGTCGTCACCAAGGACACCACCGTCATCATCGAGGGCGCCGGCAAGTCCTCCGACATCTCCGCCCGCGTATCCCAGATCCGCAAGCAGATTGAGGACACCACCTCCGACTACGACCGCGAGAAGCTCCAGGAGCGCCTTGCCAAGCTCGCCGGCGGTGTGGCCGTCATTAAGGTCGGTGCTGCCACCGAGACCGAGATGAAAGAGAAGAAGGACCGCGTGGACGACGCCCTGCACGCCACCCGCGCCGCTGTCGAGGAAGGTATCGTTCCCGGCGGTGGTGTAGCCCTCATCCGCGCTCAGAAGGCCGTTTGTGCCCTCGAGCTCACCGGCGACGAGAAGACCGGTGCCACCATCGTCTACCGCGCAGTCGAGGCTCCCCTGCGCCAGCTCGTCGAGAACGCCGGCCGCGAGGCTGCCCTCATCGTCGAAAAGGTCAAGTGCCTGGAGTCCCCCACCATGGGCTACAACGTCGTGACCGACGCCTACGAGGACCTGCTTGTATCCGGTGTGGTTGACCCCACCAAGGTGACCCGCTCTGCCCTGCAGAACGCCGCTTCCATCGCAGGCCTCATGCTCACCACCGAGTGCCTTATCGCCGACCTGCCCGAGAAGAAGGGCTGCTCCTGCGGCTCCCACGGCGGTGCCGACGCCATGGGCGGTATGGGTGGCATGGGCGGCATGATGTAAGCCACTCCCACAGACTAGCATTATTCATTCAACACCCCGGAGCCTCTATGGCCCCGGGGTGTTTTTTTATTCTCTTAAAAAGAAAACATTGGTAAGACGTAACTGAAGCTAGACTTTCCCTGCAAAATCGTTAATTTTCACGAGCCATTTTAAACAACTTAGGCAAATAGGCAAATCCACCAGTGTCTAAGAACAGCACATGCTTCGAAGCATATTCTTCATCTGTATGTTGACTCAGGATTTCATCATCTTGTCGCGTGGAGGACAGGATAACCGAGTTCAATATAATCGGATTATCGCAGTTTTGGTTGACAGCGTCCTGCAAAGTCTTAATTTCCTTTGCAAAGTTTAATTTCGGGCTATTGAAGGGAACATTGCGCAAGCCTTTCGGGTCAATAAAAGTCAAGTATTGCTGCCCGGTAATCTTGTCAATAATCCACATCATGAAATCAGGATAGAAGTTACCGGCTTGCGCAAAGCCTATCCCCTTCAACTTGTCAGCAGCATTGCGCATCAGGTACAGGTCGATGTTCTCAAAGTATTCTCTCCCGGCAGGAGAATGATAAAACGCCTGCAAGTCTCGCACAAATTGTTCTTCGCTAGCAGCCCCCAAAGAAACCGGTTTATAACTAAAGGGCAGATTCCCCTTGCTGCTATCGTAGAACAGAGGTGAATACAAATGCTGCTTGAATGCTATGACCACAAAGCCGGGAACTTTTTGCATCCAATGATTCACTTCGCTGAAAGGCACTTCCGCTTTTTCAACAATCCTTTGAAGTTCTCGCAGATTCGCATCCCACAAGCGACCCTCATCGGTGTTGTCAATTTCAAACACATATTCATCAGGTATCCAGTTCTCATTCAAAGGCCGCATTTCCCGATGTTCATCTTCGTAGACTGTCTGCAATCTCTTGTAGAACTGTTCCATGTAGGCAAGTATGAGAATTCGGAACAGACGTTCTATATTGGTCAATTTATCGAATGAGTCAAAGGTGACATCCTCCTTTCTTGTACGCAGCTTATACCAGCCGTTGCTGCTATGCGCGAAACTTATCAGCTTCTGCTTGCTGATTGAGAGATTCCAATACCCATGCTGAGCTTTCTCTTTCTGTAGTTCGCGATAGATACCATCCCAATCAAAAAAGGGAAATGCCCGAGCATCAAGCTTAACGTCTGAATCTATGGCCTTGCCGCTTTCTGCCTGGAAATTGTCCGTACGCATCATCTGCACATACGCAAAATCATCGTATGTTACCTCGATTCGTTTGACTTTATCTTCATACTCCCGAGGCAATTCAAACAAGGTTGCTTTCTGACTCTTGAAGCCTTGGGACTGATTAAGGCGGTATCCATCCCTGATTTGAGGCACCAGCAAGCCGGTGGGGAAATTGTTTCTTCGAATCGGGAATTGCAGCATCAGCACTTGGTCGAGTGTATGCACGCCCTCATTTTCCAGATACGCCTTGAATTGTGACATATAGTTGGCACGCACGCCAAATATTTGCAACGTTTCCAGATATTCCAGAAAAGCATCTTTTGCGTGTATTTGTCGCTCTGTGAGGGTTGAACGTTTCAGCGAAAAATCGTATCCTCGCAAGCGTACACCACGCCCAAACAGCTGAATAATCTGCGTACCCTCTTTTACTCCCATATTCAAAAGCCCCATGGCAGATACACGCCAGCTTGACCAGCCCTCAGTAAATTTTCTCGACCCTACCAGCAGTGAAATCGTGCTGTCTTCCTTATTGAGGTTCGTAAAATAATTTTTGCTGAAGTCGTGTCTTTGAACTACATAACGCCCGGCAGCATCATTTTCCAATGCGTTGACAAGCTGCGAGCCATCGCCAACTGTTACCAATCCGAAAGGTTCTGCTTCACCCACAGACAACGTTATTTCACCGCTGTCTTTCAACAGGCATACTTTTAGCAAGGCTGCATAGTCAGCATTGAATACCTTGCGCAACATGTCCTCGTATATCTCAGTTGCACTACGCCCCATCAGCGGCTTATAGCGACCTTGCAAGGGGTTGTTATTCCCCATCTTGAGAATATCGGCTCCGCTCACCAAAGAACGGAAAATATCCTCCACCTCCTCACGTCTCTTTAATACGTCTGCATAGAACTCGACAACTCGTTGAACATCCGAGGATTCCGTATTGACAGTATTACCCACAAAAATGCACAGTGGCTTTGCTACGCGAAAACGCCGCATGACAGGCGCGTTTTTCGCATATAAATAATGCTGCTGATAATAACTCAGAAGATTAGCACACAAATAGCGGAACAAGTGAGCTTCATTGTCATCATCTGTCAGATTGAGTATAAAAGACTCTTTTCCGTAGCCATCTTCATAGAAAAAGCGGTACGAGTAGTCAAACAGGATGCTCTTTGCATATTCGCTTTTCAATTCATTGGCCTGTTTCCCTGCAACAGCTTGTCCAAAGGTGGCCGAGTATTCAAATGAGAAACCTTTTCTACACAATAATTCCCGAGATTTGCGGTGTTCTCCGTCTTCCTTGGAGCTCCCGTGGTGTCCTTCGTCCACTAATACAAGGTTATTACCTTCAAAGCTCTGAGCATAAAAACTCTTTTCGCCTTTCTTCTTTGTAGAATCATCGGATATAAGCTTTACAGAGTCTACCACGTAAACAGTTTCGATGCCCTGAGGTCGGAATAGCCCCATCTCGCTCATCAACTCTGCCGAAATACCGGATAATTCAAGCTCTTGCACATGTTGTCGAGAAAGCCCCTCATTGGGTGTCAGCAGGATGATTCTGTCCGGCAAGTTTCCGGCTTTGCCGGCATATTCCAGATATTGCAGCATGTTCACATGCAACATGAGGGTTTTTCCTGCACCGGTAGCTTCCCAGTAGGCTATTTTTCGCAGCGTTTCTTCCGTAAATATCGGGGCATCTGCCGGGGCGTCTTTATATGCCTCAATTCGGTTCTTCGGGTGTGCCTGATTGTACGCTCTCGCTCGCTCGTTTAACTCGGTCAGTAATTCTGTCCGATGATTGAAGAACCAATCCAGATACAGCTCCGTGACCAGCAGCGTGAGGTACTGGAAATATTTCATTTCCAGCGTTTTTCCCTCTTCCTTATTGCGTTGTTCCGTTATTCTGACCCAATGACGTACGATGTTCTTATCGTATCGTGTAAAGGTATGCCTTTCTACCCTGTTCATGTTGAACAAGGTGCTATCCATCAACTCATGGAAGAAGCGCGTATGCCCGCTTTCCGGGTTAACGCCCTCCAGTTCTTTCCTGTTCAACGCACGTTGTAAGATGCAAAAGTCGCTCCCTTGGAAGAAGCTCCGCGCCCACTGCGCCAGTATCAGCATGCCATGGAATTGCTGCATGCCTATCTTCCCGGCTTTCTCTTTTACTTTCTTACCGCCGGGCTTGCTTGTTGCTGCTGTCCTAGCCATGGCTTTATTCTCCCTCGAACATTCTGGTCAGGAACTCTTCTTCTATGGAGCGAACTTTCAATTCCGGCGCATCATCTTCACTCCCTAGTTTCTTGTTTGCAATGCTGTGGTCTCCATTGACGTAAATGGTAGCAAATTCACTATCTCCCGGTCGTATGCCTTTTTTCTCCAGCAAGTTGTTCAGTTCTGCCGAGCCTATCTTGTCACAATCGCGCCATACAATGAGCACAGCTGCTCCATTCTTCATTTTACCTTCGACCAAAATGTAGCCCTTGTCGATATGGCGTTCCTGAGATTCTACACGAATCCCCAGCAGGTAATTGAAGGTTTCCACCAAGTCTACCTTTCGACTTTCACTAGCCCCGCTGGAATCTACGGCTATCTTTAAGCGGTAATCAAAAGGCTTGCGGAATGAATCTGTGTTAATGATGGAGCCACGACTTTCAATATCTAACATGTATTTGAGCAGATACTGATCTTGCATCATGGTATCATACATATCTCCACCTTTTGCTTCCTGTAATTCGATATTGTTCAAGGTGTCTTCATAACTCTCCAAACTCATGTACTTGAAACAGTGGGAAATGCCTTTGTCGGCTGTCACAGGCTTGCCGTCTTTCCAGTCTGGAGAAAATGCAACTTTTTTGATGCGAGGCATCAGAACAGCATTAAAGTGGTCACCCATTTCCACCAATATGTATTTGCGATTACCTCCATCTTCCCGGTTGAGGTTAATTACGGCATGCGCTGTCGTTCCAGAACCGGCGAAATAGTCCATAAACAAATCGTCATTCTCTGTCCAGCTTGAAATCGTTTCGGCAATAACTGTTTCATCCTTCGGATAACCAAAATCACTCATGCCGAGGATATGTCTAAGCCGTTTAGTTGCAGCTCTTCCGTCTTTATAAAGAACACTGTATGGGGCTGCATATTCGTTGTCCTTTAAATATGATTTGACGCAAGGAACCTTTTGTTCATCTTCTCCAAAATGAATCATGTCAGCTGCTATCATCTCTGCCATTCTTTCAGGCGAAGCATACACCCAGCCTCGTGCAGGCATTTTCACAGACTTATTCGTTACAGGATGCAATACCTCATAGGTAGGGCCACCACCGCCAGGCCAAGAAATATCAGCAGGGAAATATATTCCCCGGGCATCTACACACGAGTAATGCTTATGAGCCTTAGCTGGATCCGAATCAGGCAGAGATTTATACCACCTCTTCAATTCCTGAGTAATTTTGGCATAATCTTCGCCGTATTGTTTCTTGAGTTTTGCGTATTGAGCGTAGATGTCATCTAAACCTTTCTTCTTTTGTCGCCACTCAATTTTGCAAGCATCCAAAAGTGCTTTAGAACGCGCATAACAGACCATATATTCGTGAGAGACTGATACCAGACGTGAGTCATTCTTTCTACCAGCCGCCCATATAAAATCCGCTATGAAATTATCAGCCCCCCATGTTATATCGAGAGCCTTATGTAAATCTACCAATTCAATCTCATCAATAGAAGCAACAAGTGCACCACGCTCCGTAGAAAAAGACGAACCTAACGCCAATCGGTCGACAATCATGCTCATCCAAGAGGAATGCTTGTATGCATCCTTATACAGAAAGCCATCGTTCCCAGTATTGTAGGGAGGATCTATATAAATCGCATCTACCTCGCGTTCATATCTTGGTCTAATGAGACGTAAAGCACCAAAATTTTCCGAATGAATCAGAAGTCCATCACAGCGTTCATCCAGATTCTCAATAGAAGACAGAAGTTTCGCGTTGAACGCTTCATCAAAGAAGCGGGTATCGACCATACGCGCATCCGTAATCAAGGAAGCCTCCGTTGTATTCAGCTTGCGCCATTCTTCCAGTTGCCTCGGATTAGCTAACACTTCAGCATGAAGTTCCTGAGGCACCAAGTCCATGGTGAGACAGTAATCACACTGCACCACAAACTTCTTCTTGAGCCAGAGCTTTTTCTGGAAGTTTTCAATTTGAGCCATGAATACTATGAGCTCCGTGGCAATAGCTCGCACGGCCTGAATCATGCGTAAGTTCTTCTCGATTTGGGAGAAAGCGGAAGCATGCTGAATGTCATCCAGATGCATCATTTCATTCTTGATGTAGAAGTCCAGCTCACGCGCGAGGAACCCCTGAAGGTCTTTGTGAATGAAATAATCGCTGGTGTTCTTGGCTGTATAGGCATCCAGATACTTACGGAATAATTTTCGATGCTTATTCTTTTCCGTGGGGGCAGGTGAATCCAATTGGGCAAAGCGCTCAAACAATTTCACATCGGCAGAAAGAGCTGCAAAGAATGCAGTTGTTGCAGCGTCCGACTTTTCTTTTTGCTTCGTTCCTTTCTTGAAGCGCCGATACTGGAAGTAAACGTACAACTCACCCTCTTTTTCCTCGATCGGAGCAGCCGGATAACTCCCCGGTTCTTCCCCCTCAGCCTCGGCCGGATTCCAAAGAACAAAATAACGTACAGCATCGTTGTCCTTTATGTTGTCTTTTGTCAATTCTGCAGAAACAAGACGAAAATGCACCTTAGCACCATCTGGGAGTGTGAAATCATAGTTCGAAAAACTTTCACCAGATTTGACATAGTACTGGTCAGCATTTGCCCAATGGAGTTTTACCTCCTCGCCACTATAAGGGATAGCGTAGGTATCACCCTTATATCGACGCTGAGAGATAAAGTCCCCCTTGTCATAGTATCTGCTGAAAAAAGTCAACAGATGCGAGTATACTTCGTTCTCTGCTTGCAGCGAACCGGAGTAATCCGCAAGCTTATCTTTCAGTTCACGCACTTTGGGGAGTACAGTCGGGTCATCTATCCCCAGTTGTCGCGCATTTTCGATTGCCTCTTCCAAGGCATTTTTCAAGGCTATTTCTTCAGCTGCGGCATTGCCCGCAAGTATAGTCTGTACCTTAGCAGCAAGACGATGATTCAGAAAATCTTCGATTTGAGTACGGCGGGCATGCAGAATGCGGTAGATACCGAAATCAAGTTCCGGTTTATCTATCTGGAAGATTTCTTTGAGTTTTTCGACGAGAGAGGAGAACTGAGGTGACATGGTGTAAGGTGTTAAATAATGCTCCAATGGATGGTGAAAAGAGTTTCTCGGGACAGCTCCGGTACAAGTTTGCGTTGCAAGGAATCCAACAGTTGGTTGCGTTTTGCATCAGTCTCGTCCTCAACGTCATCGATTAAGCGGCGGGCTCTACGAATATCGCGGCGTATTTTATCGAGTTCCTTTTGCAAGGGTTCTTGTTCATCCAGCGTTTTAGTGTGACGAATACTGCGCTCAATTTCCAGCTTTTTGGCTTTCAGCACATCAACTTTATGCGTCGCTGCAGCAATCTGATCTTCGCTCCAGCGATTCAGCTTTTCCGAAGCCTGAATGAAATGCGCATTATTGGCCTCACCCACTTCGTTTGCGATAGCTTTAGCGTATTGGTTTGCGTTGGCTGATAAACGTGTGGATAAAGCTTCGGGCATAACCAAAAGGGCATCGCAGTCTGTTGCAGAAACCTCAAACAACTTGGCAATGGTCTCCGCATCAACAACGGCACCATCATCTGTCAGCGCAGAGAACAACAAGAACTCCTGTGCATCGATACTTTTCAGTATCAGCCGATCCAAACGCAAATACCCGCTCTTACCTTTCAGTTGTTCAACAACGGAAATCTTCCCTTGATAGGATGAAATATCGAAAGTGACTTGTGCGTATGGCGTGTCCAATTTTCTCGCTTCAGCAAGAACCCACTCACCCAAAGGGGAATTGGGTCGATAGGGAAGAAGTTCACCGCCTTGTTCCTTTCTATCGTAGGAATACCGCCCGGCACGAACACTTGGCAGGGGAGAGTCAGATAACACGAAGGTCTTGGATTCAGGATAAAAAACGGCTCGGCTGCCCAGAATTTTTTTTGTAATTTCAATAAACCGCTTTTCTCCCTTTGAGAGATACTGTCCCGTATATTCCGGATCAATCTTCAAATGTTGGCGTACATCTTCATCAAGATTTTCAATAACCGCCTTACAGGTAGCTGCTCGTTGAGCTGTGATTTGCTCCTGTAATTCCTCCTGCAACTTATCGAAGGCTGCTTCAATTTCCTGTGGCGTACGGCAGAGTCGGAGGATTTCATGAATACGGCGTTCAAAAGATTGCCCAGAGTGATCGATAAAGCCAAGAACATCATTAGAAGCACCGAAGATGCCCTCGAACAGGTTGAACTTATCGCGCAGAAGCTCAAATACTCGCACATCTGCTGCATTGCGGGTGTTGCAGAAATTGATGACAACGACATCATGCCTCTGACCATATCGATGGCAACGACCAATACGCTGTTCCACTCGCTGTGGATTCCACGGCAAATCGTAGTTCACTACCATGGAGCAGAATTGGAGGTTGATACCCTCGGCTCCGGCCTCTGTTGCAATAAGGATTTTAGCCTTGTTTCTGAACGCATCTATCAGCGCGTGACGCATCATGATGGGTTTGGAAGAACCATCATCCGGGTGCGCCGCTTTATAATCCTGATAAATAGCTTCGGACGTGGCATCTTTCTTACCGCCACCGGAGAAACACACAACTTGACCGGCATATCCGTTGCTTTCTAAAAACTCTTTCAGGAACAACATTGAACGGCGTGATTCCGTGAAGACAACAGCTTTTTGTTCTGCCCCCAGTTCCTGCAACTTTTCCCAACCAACCTTCAAGGCAACGAGTAGCTGAGTTGTTTTGGTATCTGCTCCGATGGACTGCCCCCGGCGAATAAAGCTCTGCACAAGCTGTATTTCCTCCTGCAGCTTCTGCATCTCAATCGGGCGTTCACCACCATCGGCGTCAGCGATTTCCTCGCTGCCGTATTCTTCCTCATCCTCTGCTATTTCTTCCAGAATATCAGGGTCGTCCTCAAAGATTCGCTCCAGTAGTCGTTGATTGTTTTTATCGAGTCCGCTTTTTAATGAAATCAAGCGGGATAAAATGCTTTGAAGTGTTCCAATCAAAGCCGTTGTTGACGAAGCCATCACCTTACGAACAACCAGCGTGAGCATGGTACGTTGACGCGGAGGAAAAGCATAAGAGGTTTCATCTTGCAAGTATGTTGAAACATCTTCGTAAAGCTGATTTTCTCTGTCGGAAGATTCGAAAGTCTGAGTAACGGGGATTCTGTCTGTATAGCGAACAAATGCACGGACATCTTTACGTAGCGTACGCCAGCAAAACTCGCTGAGGCGTTGGCGTAATCCCTCGATATCGCCACCACTGTTTGCATAGCGGGAGCGGAAACTGGGGAGGTCTCCGAACGCTGTATCATCCAACAATGTCGCGATGCCGTATAGCTCAGTTAGTGAGTTTTGCAGAGGTGTTGCCGTCAGTAGTAGCTTGCGTCTACTCGACAAAGCCCAACGCAAGGCTTGTCCAACGCGATTAGATTCCCGGTAGGAATTGCGCAACTTGTGCGCTTCATCCATAACAACACAATCCCAGGCAACGACCCGCAGTTGCTCACTCATACGCGCAGCGTATTGGAACGATGATATGCAGATGAACTTGCCCTCGTAGGGGTTCATTAAGCCCTGTTTATTCAGCTCGCGAGCAGATTTTGCATCCACAATCTGCACAGGCAGATTAAACTTATCTTCAAGTTCACATTGCCATTGCTTTCGCAGAGACGCAGGACAAATGATGAGTAGATTGCGTTTCTTCTCTGCCCATAACTGACAAAGAACCAACCCCGCTTCAATGGTTTTCCCCAAGCCAACCTCATCAGCCAACAACACACCTTGCGAAATAGGGGAACGTAATGCAAACAAGGCGGCCTCAACCTGGTGCGGGTTCAGATCAACCGAAGCATTCAGTAACGACTGCATTAAACGCTCCACCCCCTGTCCTCCCTCGCGGGTCAACATATAAGCAAAATACTTCGCCTGAAAACTTGTTATAACAGATAGCTGAGACTGATGTTCCATGTAAAATACGTACTCCCCCCCGCGGGATTATCATCCTTTTTAAAGAGTATATATTTCGGCTGTTTTTCATGCTACTAAGAGTGACATGACGACGAAGCTCATTTCTTTTTGAAATGTTTCCATTAATGGTTATACTTGTCTCAAAGGTTTTTATGACGAAAAACAGTTTATTCTTGACTTACTCTTTAAAAAAGATGACAACACACAAAAAATTAACACAGAAGGGGCTTCATGCAGGGGTGAAGTCAGGGCGGCGGCGAGAGCAGGCGGCGCTGGAGTTGCTGAGGAGCACGGGGGTGGATATACTGGAGGCAGCACAGGTGGCTTGCGCGGTGGTGGCGAGGCTACGTCGAAAGGGGTATCTTTCCGGCGAAGGCGAGGCGCTCGGAGTGTTGGAACAATGCTCACATATTCTCGACTTAGGTATTGAGGCACAGGATCAGAGGGAGCGCACCTGCACGCTGGCGGAGGCGGGTTGGGCGAGCATTGAGGCGCGGCGGGACTGCCGCAGAACCACGTTGCGTGATTTGCGGTACAATCTGCGGCGCATTCTGAAGGTGGAGGGCGCGGCGGATATGCCTCTGCGCGCCATGACAACAAGCCAGTGCCGGCGAATCTTGCAGGCGGCATTCGGGCACAGCAAGAGCTGCTATGTGAAAGGGCGTGCGATGTTGAGCAGCGTGTTTTCCTACGGCATACGGCAGGAGTGGTGCGATAGCAATCCGGTATCGCGCATTGAGGTTCCGCGCGTTACGGAGCGTCCCATCGTTCCTCTCACACCGGCCATGGTCAGTCGGTTACAATCCACAGTTGAGCAGCCGGAACACCGGGACATGAAACTTTCCCTTAATCTTCTGCTCTACAGCGGCATACGCCCCACGGAAGTGAGCCGACTGAGGGACAGTGATTTCTGTTGGGAGGAAGGCACGGTTATCATACGCCCGCACAAGAGCAAGACCGGAGGCGGGCGAGTGGTACCGCTGCGTGGCATGAGCGCCCTGCCCCCACAGCAACGGCATATCCCGCGACGGTGGCAGCAGCGCTGGCTGGCACTGCGGCGAGCGGCAGGTTTTACACATTGGGTACCGGATGTGTGTCGGCACACATTCGCGAGTTACCATGCTACTCATTACCGAGACCTGCCGGCGCTGCAACTGGAGATGGGGCACCGTGACTGCAGCCTGCTGCGCTCTCGTTACATAGCACCGGCTACGCGCAAGGATGCCGAGATATTCTGGCAAATGGTAAGGAATTGAGGCATGATAGATAGCCATGTTGACATCGTACAGCATAGCGGACTTCCGGCTTGACAGGTACGGTAGCAGGTGGCAGTATAGGAGCATGATGAGAACAGGATGGTGGATGTTAATAGCGGCTGCGGCACTGACAGCTTGCAGTACGGTCGGACCGGAGCTTAACCCAGGGGATACTCCCCTGATGCAAGCGGTACAGCGTGGAGACTCAAAAGCGGTATTGCACTTATCGGCAACGGATAAAACAGAGCTCCGCGAAAGCTCACCGGAGAGTCTGCTGAGTACGGCGTTCCGCACCGGTAAGGGGGAGATGGATGTTATGAATGCCCTGCTGGCAGCCGGAGCGGTAGTGGGCGAGGATGAAGTGCGCATGGCGACCTATTCCTGTTACCCACAGTACTTGCAGGCGGCGTTGGGTGCCGGGGGACGCGTACCACGCGGAAGTTCCGCTGAGAAAGGCAGTATATTTGCCGAGTTTGCCTACGCAGATGATGAGTTGAGGGATGGCAACGGGCGCGACTGTGTGGCCTGCGCCAAAATCCTACTGGCTGCGGGGGCTCGAATCGATGCCGGTGACGTAAGCCCCCTGCACTACGCGGTTTGTGGAGACAAACCGGCACTTGCTCGCTATTTCCTGAATATGGGAATGGACGTGAATGCCCGAGATTCGCAGGGTGACACCCCATTGATGTACCACGTCAAAAGTACAGACATGGTTCAGCTGCTACTGACTGCCGGAGCTGATGTACAAACTCAGAATAAAGAGGGGAACAATGCGGCCATGAATAATCAGCTCTCAACAGAGGTGGTTGCCGCCCTGCTCCGCGCCGGGCTGAACCCCAATCAGATCAACAACAAGGGCGAGACTGTGCTCATGTACCACCTGAACCACCCACGCCTGGTGACCGGGACATATTACGATGAGAGCAACAACATCACCGGCACTTGGTCAGGGGATAGTTTAGACATGGAGCTGGTGCAGCTGCTCATAGATGCCGGTGCCGATGTCAACCGCCCCGACAACACCGGGCGTACCCCCTTGCAAGCCGCTCGCAATCACCCCGAGGTATGCAAGCAGCTGCGGCGCGCCGGGGCGAATTAATAAAAAAATTACGCAAGCGTTAAATAATACTTGTTTTTGGATTGACACCCAGCATGCATTTCGCTATATTGAGAGCGTGAATCAGCTTGTCGTACAAGCTCGCTTGGGTAGTACCCGAATTTAACCGGGGGTCCGATGAACTGTTCACGAGCTTAGGATGACTTCCGGCAAAACAAACTTTCACACCATGACTATGAAACACATCAAACTTCTCGGTCTGCTGGTAACAGCAGCAGCAGTCAGCTTCACCACCACCTCCTGCAGCAACAGTGGCGCTGGTGACGATGTAGAATTCCCCGCACGTGAGGAAGATGGCCCCATTCCTGCTGACATTATGGGCGACACTCTCTACATCTATGAGTTCCCCTCCAAGATTGCCGATGAGGAACCGGGCACGCTCGTTCTGCGCTTTAGCAAGACTCGTGTTACCACCGAGGAAAGAACAAGTTTCGGCACATACAGTGTATCCGGAACCTCTGATGACGGGTCCAACTACACGTACAATCCCATTTCCGAAACCGAGGCAGCTATCGTTATCCCCAGTCTCTCCCGCCCCACGAAATACGATGCTGACAAGAAGGAGTTCTCTGCCCGCACCATTTCCACGTCCTTCCGACTTAAGTACTCCGAGGCCACCGGTACATACAGCGTTGAGGTTGACGGTACAGAGTACACCAACGTAAACTACAACCAGTTTTAATTTAACCTGTCGAGTTGAGTCGCCGTCGACGGACGGCGACTCCATTCATACCTGGGGCCAAGGGTGTAATTCACTGCAAGTCAAGGTTTTCACCTGCCATTGCCCACACAAGCCCCGATTTACCTCGGGGCTTCACTGTCAACAGATGATGAATATATTTCTTTCCGGAATCAAGGCAGCAGCACAAACGCTCATCCTGCTGAGTGTCGCAAGCGCAATGGCAGTACAGGAATACTACATCGGTCGCTACCCGGCGGCTGTCGTTCCCAAGCGCATGCTGACAGTCCCCCTGAATAAGCCCGGTATGGTAGAGTTCTGCTACACAGGGACAGACCGGGTCACCAAAGGGACCATGCTCGTCAAAATCAATCCGGAAGAACTGGCTCTGCAGGAAGCAGAAATGCTCAACCAGCAAAAGCAGAACAGCGTGAAGGAGGCGGAAACACTGCTTCAACTCCGCCGCCAGAAAGAAGAGCTGGAGTTTATTATGGCTCAGCCGGCAAGCCGCCGCAAGTTCATGGAAAGTCGATTCCGCACCCAGGCCGACCAGCGCGCTCTGGACTTGCTCAATGAGCGCATAGCCGTGCAGGAAGAAGCGACTCGCATTGCCAATGCCAAATTGCAGCGAGCCTTTGACAAAGTAAAGGAAGAACAACTGATCAGCATGCCCTTTGACGGGCGTGTGCAATACCACGTCAGCCCGGGAGAGGGTGACGAAAAGTCCCTGTTGGTGACCCAGACCGGCCCCCTGCTCACCGTGGTGGATGACAGCATGCTCTATATAGCCATTACCCCCGAGGAAAGCTCTATTGTAAAACTGCCGCCGGAGCAATTAGAATTGCGTCTGGAGCTGGGTGGCGGGCTCAGTCTGCGCGCCCCCTGGCACCACAAGAAAGTGGAAATGCGCAACAGAAGGGAAAGCCTGGTCTACTATTTTGCCATCGCTGCAGAAGACCGGGAACGGGCTTGGGAACAGGTCGGGGCTAATCTGGTGGCTGAGCTCCACTACTCGGCGGCAGAAAATGAGGAGCTGCTGAGCATACATAAGGCTGAACTTGCGGCTCAGGCCGGCAGACAGCCCTTCGAAACCTGGGAGGAGCTGGTGGCAGCGCTCCACCCCGATTACCGGATTCTTTTTGTGGGCGAAACTCACATCTGCCTGAAAAAGAAAGCGAAATAAGCACCATGTGGGGCACACTGCTGATAGGGTTTTACCTTGCGAGAGATACAGCGTACCGCTGGCTCACCCGCATGTCAAGCCCCCTGGCACGTCTGGCAGTCGTGTTCTTTCTGAGTTTCTGCGGACTTGTTTTCCTGAGTAACTACGTCATTTCCATCAAAGTACTGCGCAGCCGAATACACAGCAGCGGCGCCGATTTGGTTGTTGCCACCGAATATGTTCAGCAAGGTACGGTACATCACAGTGGTGCCGGAATTGTGCCGCAAAAACCGGAGGAATATGAACTGATACGCTTTCAGGAGCCCTTCACCTCTGCCACTCAGGGCACGCAACACTATTCGCTCGTGGAATACCTGCCGGAGAGCACACATTTATTCCCTGTAACAGAAAGAGTAACCACCTATCTGCTGCCGGCCAAACCGACAGATTCCGTGTTACCCGAAATCATCAACCTGAATGGTTACCGGTTCAATGTTGTCACCATACCTGAGAGCCGGGCGCGCCTGCTGAGGCGCATCTATCAGGACGGAGCCGTGTTCATACCCTACGGCAGCATGAGCCACTTGTGGGTCAATGGGTTCATGAAGCGCTACATTATCCGGATTCTCAATCCCACGGCAGAGAATGTCAGCCGACAGGAGCAAACGCTGCGTACCATAGCCCGACTGGATAAAAAGCGCATGAGTATTGTCAGCAGCGGCAAGCTAATTGAGCAGCTCGATAAAATGGAGAGCACACAATATATGGTGCGCGTGGGCGTTACCGTTGGCATATCGACCATTATCTGCCTACTGCTCACCAGCATATCCTCCCTGGAGTTCCGTCAGAACCGCTATGTGTATGCCCTCATCGGCAGTTTCGGCATCAGCAGAGTCATGCTATTCCTGAGTTTTATCGTCGAGAACACCCTGCTGGTCGCACTTGGGTTTGCGGCATCGCTGGCGGCAGTCTGGGGAATAAGAGATTTCATAACCGACGTCCTTTACAAAAGCCCCAACATCAACCTTTCCCTCTGGGAGCTGGAGGCCGATATACGCACCTTCTGCCTGGCCTTTGGCATCTGCGTACTGGTATCGAGTATACCCATCGCCATAGCCGCCACCCGCCCCATAGGTAAAGAACTGAAATAATCTGTACATGAATCGCTTATTAACTATTTTAACGATATTCTGCGCAGGAGTCGTGTTGCTCCTGCAAACCGGCTGCTCACTCTCCAAGCGTATGGATGATGCGCGTAGTGACCTGATGAAAGAATATCAGGCTATGCCTGAGTGGGAATCCCTGCCGCAAAAGCGCATCAGCTGGCAACAGGCCGTTGCCATGCTCGAGAATAACATTGAAATTCAGCAAGCACGGCTCCGCATCAATAAAGCCCGTCGCGAGTGTGATCGCGTATACCGCGACCTCATTCCCCTGCTCGATTTGGGCTACTATTACAACAGCGCACTGCTCAAAAGCTCGGATAACTACAGCACTAATTCATCATTCAACGTCAACACTATTTTCAGCATACCGGCTCTCACTCAGCTGCCAATGGATCATTACAGTCGAGCTCTGACACATTTCAAGGCGGAAAAGGAACTGGAGCTTAAGCGCCGTGAACTCCTGGCCAACCTGTGGCAATATTTTAACGAAGGCCTGCTGGAGAAACAGCTTCAGGCTATGGAAGAGGCCAATCCCAGTACATTAACGGCCGATTTACAGCTGCGAAACCGCGAGCGAGAATTGCGAGAACGTGAGCGCTCCCAGAAAATCTGCCAACTCCTCAACAACTACAGCGCCCGCTGGGTGCTCATGCAGGAAACAGCGCCCAAAATTAACTGGCAACAGTACCGCAAATTGGCCAAAGTGCCCGATGAACTCACCCAAACCCAGATGGCTCTTACACTTGAGGCCGCTCGCATGGCTAAACTGGGAGTAGGGCTGCAATACTTGCCGAATGTGCACCTCAACTTCTACAGTCCCGCCCTGTTCTCTGTCACCGGCGGCACGACAGAGGGTTTCCTGAACGGAGCAGACGATGTGCGAATCAATCTCAACATATACTCACAGATTGATACCCGCCTGGATATCTGGAGCCAATGGGCAGAGGCAGAGGAAAATCACAAGCTGGTGGAACAGGAGCTCACCCAGCAGATGTACGAGTACCGCAACAAAATGGAGCTGCTGCTCGACAGCTGGAAAACCTATGACGACTGGATGCACAGCACTCAGGCCTATATAGCGTTCCGCCGTTCACAGGGAGCCTGCGATGCCCAGAGCGTGCAGGAAATCCACCAGGAGGACTTGGCTCTGCAGAAAGAGCTGCTCGACCAGGCAAAGAAAAACCTGGAGCGAGAGTGCGCGCTGATTCAGGAATACGGCATACCGGGGTACAGTAACTGAGTATAATCGTCGCGTTGGTCTCGGCACAGAGGCTTTGTCATAATTCAATTAAGCCACCTCACACAAAGTCTTGACGCAGCACCGAATATGTGAGACAATCCGCGTGCAATGAAGAAAGCCATCGTCAGAAAGGTAGACCAGATATCAGTCTCGCACTTTTATGAGACATATCGCGGGGCATTGGAACTGCAGTTGCTCAACAGCCCGCTGGGCATGTCCCGCAAAATCCTGCAGCCCACACTGAACCGCCCCGGTCTGGCACTGGCAGGCTATTTCAGCTACTTTGCCCATGAGCGTATACAGATTTTCGGCGCGGCAGAAATGTCGTACCTGAATACCACGCTGCAAGGGGAGCTGCGAGCCGAGCGCCTGCGCTGGCTGATGAAGGAGGATGTGCCCTGCCTCATTTTCTCCCGAGGTGCGGAAGTGCCGGCAGACGTACTCAGGCATGCGGATGCATTTTCGGTGTGTGTGTTCAGTTCGAACCTGCCCACCATGAAACTGGTGAACCAGACCACCATCATTCTGGAAAATGAGTTTGCCGAAAGCACTACGGTTCATGGTTGCATGATGGACGTCCGTGGCGTCGGCGTGCTTATAACCGGTAAGAGCGGCATCGGCAAAAGCGAAATTTCCCTCGGTCTGGTCGAGCGTGGTTCCTCCCTCGTGGCAGACGACATGGTACGAATCCGCAACATCAGCGGTGAGCTCGTGGCTACCTCCCCCAAGCTCAGCAGCGGCTTTATCGAGATTCGAGGCATCGGCATCATCAACGTCACCAACCTTTTCGGGCTCAAGGCTTACCGCAGGCAAAAAGATGTCAATCTCGTCATTAACTTGACCGATGGCGAAATGACGGAAATGGAGCGACTCGGTCTTACCCGACAGACCACTAACATACTGGGCGTAGAAGTGGAGCGATTGAACCTGCCTGTTGCTCCCGGTCGCGATATGACCCGATTGGTGGAAGTTGCGGCCCTTGGCCAATACCTGCGCGAAAGCGGTTACGATATGGCCGGTGAGTTCAACAAACGCTTGCACAATGAAATCAAAGTGCGCCGCAATCTGCGCATCACCCCTGACAACGACTGATAAGGAAATGACAACACTTCAGGACATTACAAGTTTGCTCGATAGTACCCTGCGTATCGCAGAGGTGAAGGATGCCCCCGTAGCCCTCAACGGACTGCAGGTGGAGAACAACGGGCAAGTCACCAAAGTGGCTCTCGCTGTGGATGGTTCTCAGAAAACGATTGAAGCCGCCATTGCCGCCGGTGCCGACCTGCTCATCCTGCACCATGGTATCTATTGGTGCGGTCTCATCCCCATGACCGGCTGGTTCCGCAAAAAAATCTGCACCTGTCTGGAGCATAATCTGGCAGTCTATGGTGCCCACCTGCCGCTGGATATGCACCCCGAACTGGGCAATAATGCCGAAATTGCGGCAGCACTGGGTTTAAAGGATTGCAGCCCCGAGGTGAACTACAAGGGCACCTTAATCGGCCGGAGCGGTGAGTTCTGCGGCACGGTAGGTGAGCTGCGTGCCAAGTTTGCCGAAATCTGCGGTGGCGAAGTGACCGGCTATGTTGCCAATCCCGATGCTCCGGCCGGGCGCGTGGCCGTTTGTTCCGGCGGCGCAGGCGATTCCGTGTACGAGATGCACGCCAAGGGCTACAGCACCTACCTGACTGGTGAAGAAAACCACTGGGTGGTCAATGCCGCCGAGGACTGCGGCATTAATATCCTGTTCGGCGGGCATTACAACACCGAAACCTTTGGAGTAAAGGCGCTTGGGCGCCTGCTGGAGCAGAAGTTCGGTTTACCCACCGTCTTTATCGATAACCCCACCGGCATGTAACATCATGCTCATTATTGCAGAAGATTCCATCGGTAACCGACTTGACCAATTTCTGGCAGCCCAGCTGCCGGAACTCTCACGCGCACGCATTCAGGCACTCATCAAGGCGGGCGAGGTGACAGTTAACGGCAAGACCACCAAGGCGAAAACCCCGGTGGAACTCGGCATGCGCATCGAGGTGAACATTCCGGAACCGGAACCGGCAGAGGCGCAGCCGCAGGATATTCCCATTTCCGTGCTCTATGAGGACCGGGATGTCATTGTGATTGACAAAGAGAGCGGCATGGTCGTACACCCCGCAGCAGGTAACCCCGATGGCACCTTGGTGAATGCCGTTCTGTTCCACTGCGGCGACCTTTCCGGCATAGGCGGCGTGGAGCGTCCCGGTATAGTGCACCGTTTGGACAAGGACACCAGCGGCTGTATAGTTGTAGCGAAAAATGACAATGCACACCTCTCGCTCACCACTCAGTTTGCCGAGCGAGATACCTCCAAGATATACCTTGCCGTGGTACAGGGCTGCCCGAAAGAGCCAGAGGGCACGGTATTCACCAATATCGGTCGGCACCCGGTGAACCGCCTTAAAATGGCAGTGGTTAACCCGGGCTCAGGAAAACCGGCTATTACAGACTATAAGGTACTTAAGCACGACATAGCCACCAACAGCAGTCTGGTGATGTGCACCCTGCACACAGGGCGTACCCACCAAATACGCGTGCACATGCTCCACTTGGGGCACCCCCTTATCGGGGACCCCATCTACGCCCACCCGCAGAAACAGAAAGCCCGCCCCGGCAGGCTCATGCTACATGCCTGGCGTCTGGCCTTCAACCACCCGGCCGATGGCAGAAGAGTGGCTCTTCAGTCCCCCATTCCGCCGGAATACACCCCCTGGCTGATTGATACTGAACTACCGGAATGGGACGAGGCTCCTCACCTCTGTAACTGAAACAAAGTCGATAAACCTTATTTTTAACTTTCGCAATCCGGTCAATCGTGGTAATTGGTCGTTACCATGAAGACAACCACCCCCATACCACATCATTCGTTGGCCACGCCGACGGAGCATGCTCTCTTCGAGCTTTTTCTGCAATTTCTGCGTACCCTGCAGCAATCACCTATCGCAGCGACGTTTTTCAGCGAAAAGCATATTGGGCCCGCTCAACATGAATGGAAATCAGATAGCGCCACATTCTATCACACTGTTCAGGAAAGCCTGAGAGCACGCAGACTTCGGCGCCCCAGTACCATCTCAGACCTGCGCTCCTACACCTCTCGCATACTCAGAAAAAGCCAATGGCATAACCGTGACCTGCGCTCGATAACACGTACAGAGTGCAAGGAACTGCTCAACGTCCACTTCCGCAAGAGCAATCACGTGTACAGCAAAGCCAGGACTATCCTTCACAGCCTGTTTGCCTATGGAATTCACCAGGGTTGGTGCGACTTCAATCCTGTTGACGGCACCGAAAGCGTTCAATTAACGGAAGAGACCGTCAATATTCTGACACTCAAGCAAATCAGAGCATTTCTACAAGCACTCGAATCGCCCGACATGCAAGTCATGTCACCGGCCATACGACTAATGCTCTGGTGCGGCATACGACCACATGAAGTGCAGCGATTGAAGTGGAAAGACATCGATTACCGCGAGGGAGTGGTATATGTGGACAGTCAGGCCAGCAAAACCGGCGGAGCTCGCGCTGTCCCCCTGCGAGGAGCCGCTACTGTACTGAAAAATTGCAGAGATATGCCCCCGCAGCAACCCATTGCTCCTCGCAACTGGCAGCGCTTATGGGCAACCCTGCGCAAACGAGCAGGAATGTCAAACTGGCAGCGGGATGCCATGCGCCACACCTTCGCCAGCTATCACCTCAAAGCTTTCCACAATATCAGTCTGTTGCAGGAAGAAATGGGACACCGGGATTCCAATCTCCTCAGAACCCGATATCTGAACATGCGCAACCTGACAACCAATGCCGCTACGGCATTCTTCAAAATGAAATGATTCTATTCCCGACCGCACAGCAACTTAACACGAACGCACTTTGGGCTTGCGGGCACGGCGTTTTATCGATAGAATGGGGGGCGTACAATGGATTACGCACCGCTGATAGAGAAACGCCGCGCCCGCCTAGCGGAGTTGGAGGAGGCAATCGCCGCACCGGATTTGTTCGATGATCGTGCCCGGGCCGAGGAAATCATGCGCGAACACAGACGCACCCAGGAGCTGCTTCGCTGCTGGGAGGAGCTCTGTACCGCCCTGCAACACAGGGAGGAAGCTCAGGAAATGGCAGGTAGTGAAGATGCCGAACTGGCAGAAATGGCAATCCTCGAGCTCGAAGAGCTGACGCCACGAATCGCAGCACTGGAAGAAAAGGTCCAGTACAGCCTGCTCCCCCGCGATGTAACGGAAGACCGTGATGCCATTGTGGAAATCCGTGCCGGCACCGGCGGTGATGAAGCTGCGCTCTTTGCCGGTAACCTGCTGTCGATGTACCAGCGCTATGCCGAAAGCCGGGGGTGGCGCATTGAGGTGCTCGATGCCAGTCCCAACGACATCGGTGGTTTTAAGGAGGTTACGGCACGCATCAGCGGCGAGGAAGTGTTCCGTTTCATGAAGTACGAAAGTGGCGTACACCGAGTACAGCGCGTGCCGGCAACCGAAACTCAGGGGCGCATTCATACCTCAACCGCAACCGTTGCCGTGCTGCCCGAGGCAGAGGAAGTTGACGTCGAAATTCGCCCGGAAGATTTGCGTATCGAAACATGCCGAGCCGGTGGTGCCGGTGGTCAGCACGTGAACCGAACCGAATCGGCCGTGCAGATTTTCCACCTTCCGACTGGTATTATGGTGCGTTGCGAGGACGGGCGCTCCCAGCTGAAGAACAAAGAGACTGGTCTGCGAATTCTGCGCGCCCGACTCTTTGAAATGAAGCAGCGCGAAGCACAGCAGAACTACTCGGCCCAGCGCCGTGCGCTCATTGGCTCCGGCGGGCGCGAGGAGAAAATCCGAACCTATAACTTCCCCCAGAACCGCCTGACCGACCACCGCATAGGTTACACGGCCTACAATCTGGACATTGTGATTGGAACGGGTGCGCTCGATGACATCATTTCCCACATGCAGCATGCCGAAATGCAGGAGCGCATGGACGAACTCAAATAAGATTGCGCCATGAAAACGATACAGGATATCCTGACCAGTGGCACCGCGTATCTCGAATCCCGGGGTGTGGAGGGTGCGCGTCACTCCATGCAGAGCCTGCTGGTGCATGTTCTGGGTAAAAACAAGACCTGGCTTTACCTGCACTATGATGACCCGTTGAGCGAGGAGCAGCTTGCCCCCCTGCGTGAGCTGTTGAGGGAACGAGGAAAAGGAGTCCCGCTGCAGCACCTGCTGGGCAGTACCGAGTTCTACCGCCGAGAGTTCCGCACCGATGCCCGCGCCCTCATTCCCCGCCCGGAAACAGAGGAGTTGGTCGAAATGGCCCTCAGCATGGTTCGCCGCAAGGAGGGCATGCGTGTACTCGATATGGGCTGCGGTTCGGGTATCATCGGCATCACTCTGGCGCTGGAGCTGGCTCAATACCACCCCGATGTGGTCATGGCTGACATTTCTGACGAGGCACTTTCGCTCACACTGGAGAACGCTACAGCGCTTTCCGCCCGAGTCAAGACCTACAGGAGCGACCTGTTCACTGCTTGGCAGCCGGCCGAAGACAACGCCGTTGTGCCCCCCTCCGGTTTTAACCTGGTACTGGCTAATCTTCCCTATGTCCCCGATGGTGAAGAAGTAGCGGCCGAAGTAACTCACGACCCGGCCACGGCCTTGTACGGTGGCCCCGACGGGCTGGATATCGTGCGACGTTTTCTGGCCGATGCCCTCCCTCATCTGACAGAAGGCTGTCTGGTCATGCTGGAAGTCGGGCACGACCAAGGGCATGCCACTGCTGCTATCATGGCTGAACTGGGCTACACCGACACCAGGGTTCTTACTGACATGAGTGGCAAGCCCCGTTTCCCCATGGGATATGCCCCTGCACCGCAACCGGAAGCTACTTCTGAAGATGACTGAAGATTGGTACATTTACCCCTTGGTTAAACAGATTGTCAGCAAGCTGTCCACACTCTGCAGCAATCTGGTCATAGCCTGCGCAGTTGCGGCAGTTGCAGAGATGCTGTTGTACGTAATCGGTGCTATCGAGCCGGGGATTTTCTGTGGCATAATCTCTGGATTTTTGTTTACCTTGGTGCTCTGCATCACTACTCTACTGGCATTCTGGAGCCACCATGTGCTACTGGCCGGACGAGGCGCATCTGTCACCCGTTGGCTGAGTCTGGCCGCCTGTATCATGTGTGGAATTATGCTTACCTGCGACGTATACAGTTTACTGTTCCACGAACCGCTTCTGGCACGGCAACAGGAAAGCCCCTTCATCATCTGGGCTATGCTTATCTTTGCCTTTTGTATCAATTTCAATAACATGGTAGCACTTTCGCTGAAAAAGCGGTGTCTGCTCTTACTCTTTCTTCTGCTTATACTTATCATACCTTTAACAGCCGGCCCGGAGCTATTGCTCATCAATCTGGGAGCAAAAGTCCTGCTAATCTTTACTGCCTGTCCCTCATTCCGCGCACTCAGCCATCTGGCGCCTCAGATTGTTGCCATGCCGGAGCTCCCGGCCACGCCGTCGCAACAGCGGAAATGAAAGGTTGCACATCCTTCTTTTTTGTGCTACAATGACCCGCACATATCAGTAGTTACTGTATGACGCCCCCCCGAGAAAGACAATACCGAGCAATGGAATACCCCGAAATCATTTCAGGGTTGATGGCTATGCTTGTTGTTCTGTGGGAAGCCTGCTTTTCCGGTCTTGCTACCGGCTCGTCCGAACTCATCAAGTTCCTCGAGAGCACACACCTTCTGCTCTGCGCGGTGGTGTGGTTCAATACCCTCACTGTTCTGCTGCATTTCATCTCCAAACTCATTCACAGAGAAAGCCCCGGGCGTTTCCTCTGGTGGCAGCTGGGGGTAGGCCTTGCGACCTCGTTCGTATTCTATGGCGGTATATGGGAGGTATTGCCGGCCGCATTCTTCCGCGTGAGTATTATACTCAGTTTTGTCATCGGCATTTTCTCATGCATCACAATCGTTGCGCTGTGGAAAGAGCGCAGCAGACAATCTCGCCCCCGCAGCAAGAGTAACTGGAGTCCGGCTGTTATCTTCTTTACATGGATGATTGTATTCATCCTCTTCAGTACCATGCTGTTGCTGACACCCGGTGCCACAAAGGTGCCTATAAGCTTTACAGATGCCTTTTTCACCTGTGCCTCAGCCATTTCCATCACCGGGCTCACCTGCGTTGATGTAGCTGGTACTTTCACACCTCTTGGAAAGATTGTCCTGCTCATTGATATCCAGATTGGAGCCATGGGGGTTATGACTTTCTCCTACTTTGTGCTGCTGATGGTGGGCAAACAGCTGGCTGTTCGAGACCGCGTGGCTATTTCCTCACTGCTCGACCAACAGGGAGTCAACGTGATACCGGCTCTCATCAAGGCGGTTATGTTTATCACCTTCAGTGTAGAACTGATAGGTGCCACTATTCTTTACCTACTGTGGCAAGGCGCCCCGGGAGTACCGCAGGACAATCTGTGGTTCCTTGCGCTGTTCCATGCTGTATCAGCCTTCTGCAACGCAGGCATATCCCTTTTCCCCCAGAATATGGCCGAGGCCTGCGTAGCGCATGATAAGGCAATTCAAGGTATCATGATGCTGCTGACTCTCGCCGGCACGCTGGGCTTCGGCGTCTATCTGGAAGCCCTCACCCGCCTTCGCAACAAACTGACCGGCAAGCGCAACCCCATAAGATGGCACACGCACTCCTGGCTGGTGGTTCGCGTAACCCTTATCGTGATGGGGGGCGGAACTATCGGCTTGGCCTTGCTGGCAGCACTGGAGCCATCAGCTCACCTGCAATCCGCAGACTACGACCTGTGGGAAAGTCTGTGGAATACCATCGGACGCTCAGCCGGGTTCACGATTACAGATATCAGTAGCTATGGCCAAGGCTACCATCTCTTCCTCTGCCTTCTCATGTTTGTCGGTGGCAACCCGGCCGGTACAGGTGGTGGTGTGTTTGCCCCGGTTGTCGCTCTGTGCGTGCTGGAGGTTCTCAGGGTATTGCGAGGCCAGCAGGATTTGGAATTACACGGGCGTCGCATTGCCCGCAATACAGTGGAGCGAGCCATGGCCACAGTCGTACTCTCCACATTCTGGATTTTCGCCGGTACCATGCTACTTACTCTGGCGGAGCCGACTATAACGCAATCTTTCAACGGTACGATTAAGCTGCTATTCCTGGAAATCAGCGCCTACACAACAACGGGCTACTCAATATGCAACCCCGGTGAGCTCTCAGATTTCTCCAAGTTCTTCATCTCGGCCAACATGATATTCGGCCGTGTGGGCATGTTTACCTTCATGCTCATTTTCATCAAGCAAAAAGAACCGTCACCCCTGCGATACCCCGAAACCCGTTTACCCCTTACCTGATAACATATCACACTTATGAAGTTCGTCATCATCGGATTAGGCCAATTCGGCAAAGCCCTCGCCCTGTACCTGAGCGACAGCGGTTATGAAGTCACCGTGCTCGACCAGAAAGAAAGTGTGGTAGAGGAAATCAAGAACCACGTGGCCGATGCCCACATAGGAGATGCTACCGACATGCGCGTGCTGCGTCGACTGGACCTGGTGGGCGAAGAAACCTACGTTATTGTCGCTGTGGGTGAGTGCTTTGAGCGAAACATCCTTATCACTGCCCAGCTCAAAGAACTGGGTGTAAAGAACCTTTATGCACGCAGTGTGAACGAGTTACACGGCAAGGTACTCAAACTCATCGGCATCAGCGATCTGTTCCGAGTGGAGGACGTAGCCGCACGCCAGCTGGCCGACCGTTTCATCAACGAGGGTGTTATGCGCCTGCGCAGAATCGATGCCACCCATGCACTGGCCGACGTACGCCTGCCCGATGAGTGGATTGGCAAAACCCTGCAGGAGGTTGATATGCGCAAGCAATACCGTATTAACCTGCTGACTGTCCGTCGCGGTAAGTTCAGCGAAGGTGCCAACGACGATGTACTGGTGCTCCCCGAACAGCCGGTGATTGACACCCCCGCCCCAAGCATGCAGTTTCTGGAAGGCGATGTTCTGGTCATTTTCGGCAAGGACGACGATCTGACCGCCTTTGTAAGAAAATTTGACCTCTGATTTCCCATGAGTTCACGCGTTACTCTCCCCGAGAAGCAATTCGGTGGCTACATCTTTGACCTCGATGGCACGCTGGTCGACAGCATGCCCACCCATTACAAAGCCTGGCGATGGGCACTCAAAACCAACGGAGCTCCTCACCACGCATTCCTGTGGGATGAGTTTGTCGCTCACGGTGGCATGGCCGCACCGGACATCGTTGCCGATCTGAACCGCATATACGGTCTGCAAATGGAGCCCCAGAAAGTGGCAACCATGAAGCGAGATCACTATGACTACCTGCTCGAAACTGAGCAGCTGCCCATCATCCCCGAAACCGTAGGGCTTGTGCGAGAGTTGCAGTCTGCCGGTATCCCCTACGCCATCGGCACCGGTAGTGTTATCAATGGAGCCCGGGCCACCCTGCGCTCAGCAGGCATCGAGGATTTATTTCCCATCATTGTTACACCCGATGATGTTCCACCCGGCCGAGGTAAACCCGAACCCGATATCTTCCTACTGGCAGCAGAGCGCATGGGCGTACCGGCTACCGAGTGCGTTGTGTTCGAGGACGCCGACCCCGGCATTCAAGCTGCCATCGCAGCAGGCATGGCCTACGTACGTGTAGAGGCCTGAACCACATTGTACACGTTTTTCAATTCCCCCGGTTCTCAGCAACAGAGCCGGGGGAACATGTTTACAGATAAAGGCACGCGTTTCACAAGGGTGATTCTTGAAACAAAAAAGGCAGCTCTCTGACGGGCTGCCTTTTAAGTACCCCCTCGCGGACTCGAACCGCGGACAAATTGATTAAGAGTCAACTGCTCTACCAACTGAGCTAAGGAGGCTTTGCTGTATCGCACACGCTCAGATTGCTCACAGACTGGTACCCCCTCGCGGACTCGAACCGCGGACAAATTGATTAAGAGTCAACTGCTCTACCAACTGAGCTAAGGAGGCACTTTGTCTGTAAGCACCCGGCACCTGTTCGCCCTCAAGAAGGGAGAGCCGCTGGTCAGATTTGAACTGACGACCCACGCATTACGAATGCGTTGCTCTACCCCTGAGCTACAGCGGCAGATGCTGTGTGCGGGGGCAGTATAACACCGTTTCTCAGACAATGCAAGCAAAATTTTCAAAAAAGTTAATTTTTTTTGAAAGTTCGCATTTTAGGGTTGATTTTACGCGCGTAAGATACTAGAATAATGTTGCTATGACATACGAAGTTTTCGATACTCCGCAGGCTGCAGCGAAGACACTCGCCGCAGAAGTTGCAGAACTCATCCGCAGCCGTGCCGCTGAGGGCAAGGGTGTGGTACTGGGTCTGGCCACAGGTGCCACCCCGCTGCCCTTCTACGCTGAACTTATCCGCTTGCACAAGGAGGAGGGTCTTTCCTTCAAGAACGTGACGACCTTCAATCTGGATGAGTACACCGGTCTGCCCCACGACCACGTGGAGTCCTACTGGTACTTCATGCACACCAATCTGTTCAACCACATCGACATCCCCGCCGAGAACATCAACCTGCCCTGTGGCACGCTGGCTCCCGAGGAGATTCCCGCTCACTGCCAGGCTTATGAGGACAAGATCAAGGCCTGTGGTGGTCTGGATCTGCAGATTCTGGGCATTGGTCGTACCGGTCACATCGGCTTCAACGAGCCCGGTTCCGACGACACCACCATCACCCGCCAGGTACACCTCGACGACCTTACCAAGACCGACGCAGCTCCCGCTTTCGGTGGTTTCGAGAACGTGCCCTGCACCGCCATTACCATGGGTGTGGCCACCATCATGGCTGCCAAGAAGGTGCGCCTGATGGCCTGGGGCGAGAAGAAGGCCTCCATCGTGAACAAGGCTATCAACGGCCCCGTAACTGTGGACGTTGCCGCCTCCTACCTGCAGAAACACCCGGATGCCAAGTACTTCCTCGACACTCCGGCCGCTGCTGAGCTGTAAAGCACACGCTCAACAATAAACTTCAAATCCCAGAGAGCCGGCGGTTGCAAAACCCCGGCTCCCTTTTTCGCCCCACCGCTCTGCCATATAACTCTTCACTTTCAACTTTCCCTTGCATCTCTACGTTCACATTCCCTTCTGCCTGCGCATCTGCCCCTACTGTGCCTTCTACAAGCACATGCTCGGCCGCAGTGATTTAGAGGGCTTTGTGCGCGCCGTGGCAGAGGAAGCCCGGCTGCGACTGCCGCAGGGCTATGCGCCACAAACCATCTACTTCGGCGGTGGCACTCCCAGCCTGCTCTCGCCCAAGCATTTGGATATTCTGGTAGAGGGACTGAGGCGCACGGTTGATTTCTCCCAACTGCGAGAGTGGAGCTTCGAGAGCAACCCTGCCACATTCACCACAGCCAAGGCCGAGCAATGGGCACGACTGGGCATCACCCGAGTCTCACTCGGCGCCCAGAGCTTTGAACCCGAACTGCTCAAGCTACTCGGGCGTACACACTCACCGCAGCAGATTGAACAAAGTGTGGCCATGCTGCGCGCTGCAGGCATACCGCAGGTGAATATCGACCTCATGTTCTCCCTGCCCGGCCAGAGCATTGACCAGTGGCGACATACCCTCGAGTGCACCATTGCCCAGTCACCCGACCACATTTCCACCTACAACCTCACTTACGAGGAGGACACGGCTTTCTTCGACACCTTCGGCGCAGAGGCCAACGATGAAGAGACGGATGTCGCCATGTTCACCATGGCAGATGAGTTGCTGACTGCAGCCGGGTACCGTCACTACGAGATTTCCAACTTTGCGCGCAACGGCATGATATCCCACCACAATCTGGCCTGCTGGCGTGGTGAGGACTACTACGGTCTGGGTCCCGGCGCCTATGGCACCATCAACGGCACGCGCTACCGCAATACCGAAGATACCGCCGCCTACACCGCCACACTGAAGGAAGGCCACCTGCCGGAGTTCACGCAGGAGCGCATTTCTGCAGCAGACCGCCGCACCGAGCTACTCGGGCTGCGCCTGCGCACAGATGAAGGCCTGCCCCCCGAACTGCTCCGCCCGCAGGATGCCGCCTTCACCGCCATGCTGCAACAGGAAGGTCTGGCCACCATAACAGCCGACGGCCGCCTGCTGCTGACGCTACAGGGGCGCCTGCTGGCAGACGAAATCGCGGTGCAGCTGCTCAGCTGAGCCGCTCAGGGGCGGAACCACAGCGAGCCGCACACATCGGTGGGCATACGCCAATCACCGCGCGGCGACAGTGCAATGGTGCCGACTTTCGGACCATCGGGCACACAGGTGCGCTTGAACTGCTGAGTAAAGAAGCGGCGCAGGAAGGTGCGCAGCGTGCTCTCCACCAGCTCCTCATCGTACTCACCGGCAAAGGCATGCAGGGCCAGCGCGCGCAATTTATCGGGCTCGGCCCCGTACTTAATGAAGTGGTACAGGAAGAAGTCGTGCAGGTCGTACGGCCCCAGTATCTCCTCGGTCTTCTGGTCAATCTTACCGTCATCCGAGGGCGGCAGCAGCTCGGGGCTCACCGGCGTGGCATTCACATCGCGCAGCACAGCGGCCAGCTCGGGCTCAGCCTGAGTGGCGGCGTACTCAATCAGGCAGCGAATGAGCGACTTGGGTATGGAGCAGTTCACGCCGTACATGCCCATGTGGTCACCATTGTAAGTAGCCCAGCCGAGTGCAATCTCCGACAAATCGCCCGTGCCCACCACCATGCCGCCGGTCTTGTTGGCCAAGTTCATGAGCAGCTTGGTGCGCTCGCGGGCCTGCACATTCTCGTAGGTATTGGTACGCAGCGCCGGGTCAAAATCCAGGTCCTTGAAGTGCAGCAGGCAGGCCTCTTTGATATTCACCTCCTTAAAGGTACAGCCCAGCAGCTGAATCATCTTCACCGCATTGTTATAAGTACGCCCGGTCGTGCCGAAGCCCGGCATCGTCAGCGCCAATATGCTGTCATTGCTACGCCCCAGCAGCTTACAGGCACGGTCGCACACCAGCAGAGCCAGCGTGCTGTCCAGACCGCCGGACACGCCGATAACCAGCGTCTTCGCATACGCACACTCTATACGCTTGGCCAGTGCCGCCGCCTGGATATTGAGGATTTCCTCGCAACGCTCGGCGGCCTGCTCCGGGGCCGGCACAAAGGGACGCGCCGGCAGGTAGGCATAGCGCAGGTCACAGGACGGCACCTCAATACTGCAATACACGCAGCGCGGAGCCGGCCACTCACCAAGCAGCAGGTTCTCGTGGAACGTACTCTCACTCAGGCGAGCAGCCCCCAGCCGCTGCATATCCACATCGGCATACACCACGCTCAGCTCGCGCGCAAAGGGCGCATTCTGCGCAACCGGGCGACCATTCACCGCAATGTAAGCCGAGCCCCCGCACACACCATCCTGCGTAGTCTCGCCCACACCGGCACCGGCATGCACATAGGCCGCCACACAGCTACCACTGCGGGCAATCACCTGCGTGCGTGTGTAGTCGGCCCGGCCCGCCAGAGCAATGGCAGCGGCAGGATTCAGCACCACGCGAGCCCCCTGCATCGCCAGGCGGGTGGACGGCGGCAGCAGAGCCGTGGCATCATCGCCGATTTCCACACCGAACTGCAGCTCATCGCTTACTCTGAAAATCAAATCCGTCCCCACAGGCACCCTGAAAAAGTTGCCGAACATGGCCACCTCATCGCGAGTCAGCATCGCCGCCGGGCTGAACTGACGCCGCTCGTAGCACTCGCGCTTGTTGGGTACCACACTCTTGGGCACGAAACCACGCACAACGCCCCCCTGCACCACAGCCGCCACATTGAACAACTTGTCATCCAGCAACAGCGGCAGCCCCACCACCGCCACAATCGGCAGTTCCGCCGTCTCGTCGGCAAAGCGGTTCAGTCCCTCCTCCGCCGCCTTCAGCAAGGTGGGTTGAAAGAATAAATCCGCACAGCCGGCCGACGTCAGGCAAAGCTCAGGGAACACCACCACAGCAGCCCCCTGCTGAGCAGCCACATGCGTGGCCGCCACCAGCTCACCGACATTGAACTCAACATCTGCCACGCGCACGCGAGGCACCGCAGCCGCCAACCTGTAATAGCCGTATGTGCTCATCTCGCCGTTTATTCTGACACAAACCACGCGAATGTCAACCAAAATGCAATCTTGCCTTTCTATTTCAATCCGTCATTTGAAGCTATCAGCAGGTATTCAACATCAGACTGCCACAACCTCAGCCCAAGAACTCCACTTGCAGCGAATCTCAGGCTTTTTGCGACATCGGCTACATAAATGCAGCAACTGCTCAATAAAAATGCCCGCAGCGCACGTCTATTCATTGGAAAATTCCCCAGAGCATTTGACTTGTAACAGGAGGAAGTGTATACTGAATCAAAAAGCGTTTTATCCACCGTGAACAGACATCTCAAAGTCATAATCTATGCGGTATACCTGATATCAGCCATTTTGCTGGAAGGTTATATATCGCTCTCCACCGGGCGCTACACCATTATCGACCTGGGCGGGGCTATTGACAACATCGGTAAACAGACGCCCCATCTTCGGGAAGAAGCATGTAGGGAAACATTGGGAGACACTCAAATTGCTACCACCGATTTCCATTACCGCGTCTGGGAAAAAGACGGCATGTACTATGTGCAGCTTCCTCTGGCCTATCTGCCGGCAGATGAATCGGTATTCCTCCATCGCTGCGGGTACGGAGAGAAAAACACATTGGCATGCACCTGGCCGGCTGAAGTAACGCAGGAGGAAATACAAGCAGCACCGCTGGAGCACTTCATCGCCATTCTCAGCAAGGAACAATACGAAGATGCCTGCAGGTGGGTTAAGTTCGACCTCAGCCTCTTCGGTAAAAAACTGTCCGGCAGAAATCACAAGGTTCACCCCATGAACGAGGTCGACATGACCGGGGCAAAAATGATAGCGGATCTCCACCCGGCAACAGCCTATGACAAAGTCCCGCAACTCTGTCGCGTGGCAAAAGAAGCACCGTCCAAACGCACATGGTACAACTACTGCCTGATGCCGCTAAGCTGGGCGGCTGAAGTAATCGATATACCCCTCACTCTCATAGGCACCCCCATCGGCTGGCTGGTGGATGCCGTCTACGAACCACTGCATAACTGACTCAACGGCTCTCCCCCCGGACTCATGTTGAAGTTCATGACTCTGTTTTCCGGCACAATCAGAGGTTTAAACCTATTTTGACAGCAAAATTGCAAATTTCAAGGGGAACCACAGAAAACTCGACAATGCCATTTATTTTCCATCCTGTGGCTTTTTTGTTTCGGATTCGTGGACGGAAAGTATTATTGTGAGTAAGAAAAATCAGATAATGGAGCAGGATTACCGGGAAAAATTGACAAGCGTAGAGCAACTTGCGCTCTTTGTGGAGCAGAAATGCAACATGGGGCATGCGGCCTGGGCTGTTGTGTATTTTCTCGCTGCGCTAGTGCTGCTGCCTGCGGTGCTGATTCTCTCCACCGGCACCGGCATGGCAATTTGGGCATACCTTACCGAAGGGCTTTACGAGGCAGAGGGATATACGGGCACCACAACGCTGGCCATCAATGTGTTTTGCACGGTATTG
>JAZSEM010000084.1:0-92624 GCA_045531695.1 Akkermansia sp. | reverse complement strand
TTGGCTCACAGAACGACATGGCCACGATCCGTCTTCGCAACGAGCCGGGCTTTTTTTTTACTTAAAAAAGATGACCGCCGGCGAACTCCACGCGGCGGTCAATGCTATTGCATAATTTCCGGTTTGCTTACCTGCGACGACGGCGAGCAGCAAGCCCCATGAGTGCCATCATGCTCAAAGTCGCCGTAGCCGGTTCGGGAACGACAAAAAAAGCATTGGGATTGAGCAGATGAACGGAATCTATATACACCTTCTCCTCTTCAGAATAACCAATCACATAGAAGTAGTCCGGTTTCCCTTCAACCGGAACCCAAACATCCTCTGTAGTGAAATATGTTCTGTTCAAATTCTCTTTATCCGTATAAACAGTTGCTTCCACCAGGCGAGGCTTCCCATTTTCAATTCGGGAATCATCGGAATCCGTTAACCACATCTTGGCAAGGTTCCCGGAATCATCATACTCCACCCCCCACAGAGTAATAGCGTGAGCCAATGAGCCGGCATCGTTAGCAATCCCCAGAGAAACACCATATCCGGCTTCAAAAATTTCGCCAAAAGTCTTGTTTTCGAAAAGGCCGCCCGATACCAAATCGTTACTCATGGTATATGAACTCACCAGATAATTATTGCTGTTGACATACGCACCAACAAAAGCCGATACATCTTCGCAAGTGAGATTGCACGGGTCATAATAATAACCGGAATGAGCTTTCAGCTCAGAGTAGTCAGAAAGCAGGACGTGTGAAGAAACCCAACGATTAGCTTCATCTGACGTCGTGGGACTGTACACGCCGCCAATCCACCATGCCATGGCCCAACCGGCATCTCCCCCGTTTACCCCGTTGGAGTTTGATGCTGCCTTATACGTTGACCAGATATTCTCCAACTTCGTGGGAGTTCCGTCAGGGATAATAGGCTGCGAATCCTGCCACCACGCTATTAAGTTTGAGGCAGATGCTGCATAACACATCATATCATCGCCGTCATTCTCGACAGCGTATGATTTATTGGCATCATACCACCCACCCTGTTCATTAACACCATTTGCCCAATACTGAGTACCGGCCTGAACATAACCGAAACCACAGATTGCTACACCAAGAAGAATTTTGAGAGAGGAATTCATACAATTAAAAACGTACCAACTTGTACTCCATCAGTCTACTCTCATGCCCACGAAAGGTCAAACAAAAAAAATCACCCGATATAAAAAACGGGTGATTTTTGAAACTACATTTTTGTTATACTTTATTCAGAAGCAACAACTGTGCCCATTGCTGTCTTTTTGGGGCGCTGCTGATTACCCTGATCGTCGGAGTTTTGTCGAGCGGCATCTTCAGGCTTACCCACCACGATAACCCTGGGGGTATTATCAACAACCGGGGTTTCCTGATGAGTATAAACGTAATAGAACGCGCCACCGGCGAGAACCAGGAGCAGGAATATCCAGAGTCCGCCGTTAGACTTGGTCTTCTGCACATAAGCAGGAGCAAACGGAGAGCCGCCCACGGGGCGACGCAAGGGGGAACGGCTGATATTACGGGGTTTTACGGGTTTAAGTGCCATTGTATTCAGGGGTTGTTTGTTATCTTGTAGTCGGTGGCAGGGGTTATAGCACACACATCTGAATTTGGCAAGTCCAAATCATATTTTTCGGCAGAAAAAAATCACCCGCTGTATACTACATACAGCGGGTGACTGAAAATGATGTGTGTTATATATTACACGGAAGCCTTGATGATGGCAGCGAAAGAGTCGGGCAGCAGAGCAGCACCGCCCACCAGAGCGCCGTCGATATCAGGCTGGCTCATGAGCTCGGCAGCGTTGCCGGGCTTCACCGAACCACCGTACTGCAGGCGCACAGCCTCAGCAGCCTCGGCACCGAAGGTGTCGGCAATCACGCCACGGATGAAAGCGTGAGCGGACTGAGCATCGGCAGCGCTGGCGGTCACACCGGTACCAATGGCCCATACGGGCTCGTAGGCGATTACCAGACCGGCAACCTCGGCGGGAGTCAGGCCCTCCAGACCCTCTACCACCTGAGACTTCAGCACAGTCTCAAGCTCACCACCCTGGCGCTGCTCGAGAGTCTCGCCAATGCAGTAGATGGGGCAGATACCGGCTGCAAGAGCCTTCTTAATCTTCTTGTTGATGTAAGCGTTGGTCTCGCCATGGTACTGGCGGCGCTCGCTGTGACCAAGCACCACGTAGGTGCAGCCCAGCTCGTTGAGCATGGCGGTGGAAATCTCACCGGTGAAGGCACCGTTGTCGCGGTCGCTCACGTCCTGAGCGCCTACGCCGATGCACTTGCACTCGCCGAGGGTCTCCATAACGGCAGGAATCGTCACAAAGGGAGGAACGATCACCTTGTCGACAGCGATATCGCAGGTCTTCTCATCCTTGAACGCGGCGAGGAAAGCCTTGGCTTCCTTCGGGCCCATGTTCATCTTCCAGTTAGCGGCAATAATGGGTTTGCGAGACATAATAATAAGATGTGTCTGTTCTGACGGCACAAGGGTACCCCTCATGCGCGCCAAAGTCAAGAAAAATCACTTTCTCCGCGCATTTTCTGCTTGCAATACCCTGCTCTTGTGCCAGAATATACAGCAAATGATAGGCGCTATTATCGGTGATATAGTCGGTTCCCGTTTTGAATGGGATAACAACAAAAGCAAGAAGTTCACCTTCCTGCATGAGTCCTGCTTTCCCACAGACGACTCGTTCATGACGTTGGCTATCGGAGCGGCCATTCTGCGCAGCAAGCCCGACTTCACCGATTTGAGCGAACAGGCCGTGTACTGGATGCAGGAGATTGGCCGCGCCTACCCCGATGGCTGCTACGGTGGCCGCTTTGCCGGTTGGCTGCTGGAGGACAACCCGCAACCCTACAACAGCTTCGGCAACGGCTCCGCCATGCGTGTGAGCGCCGTGGGATATGTGGGTAACAGCGAAGATGAAGTAAAAAAGCTCTCCCATGCCGTAACCGCCGTAACTCACAACCACCCCGAGGGGCTGAAAGGGGCGGAGGCTACCGCCATGGCCATCTACCTGGCCCGTACGGGCAGCAAAAAGGAGGATATTCGCCGCTACATCCGCCGGAATTACTACGACCTCAATTTCACACTCGATGACATTTGGGAGGATTACCAGTTCAACGAAACCTGCCAGGAGACCGTACCTCAGGCACTGCAGGCATTCTTTGAAAGCAATGATTTTGAAGACGCCGTGCGCAATGCCATCTCCATAGGTGGCGACAGCGATACCCTCGCCGCCATCACCGGCAGCGTAGCAGCAGCCTACTACGGCGTGCCGAACGAAATTCGCAACAAAGCACTCACCTACCTCGACAAGTTCCATCTGACCATTCTGAGGGAGTTTGAAAAGCGCTACCCCGATGCAGCAAAATAAGCAACGGTTGTTCCACTCTCCACTTTTTTGTGCCTGTGACCTGTTTTTAACTTGCCACACCGCGCGCATAACGGTAGAATAAAAGCAGAAAACGAGGGAACGTGCAGTCGCGCTCCCGCAACGTCAATACACACATCATGAAAACGCTCATTACAAATGCTCGTATCATCTCCCCCGGCGTAGACATCGCGGGAGGGTCCGTTCTCATTGACGGCACCAAAATTGCCGCCGTGCTCATGCCCGGCGAGACAGCAGAGGCCGACAAGACCATCGACGCCGGCGGCAACATGCTCATGCCCGGCTTCATTGACATTCACTCTCACGGCGCCGGCGGTTGCGACACCTGCGACTGCAAGGTGGAGAGCATTCGTACCATCGCCGACTGCAAGATGAAGGAAGGCGTAACCACTTGGCTGCCCACCACCCTGACCCTCGGCACCAACACACTGGCCGACGTTTGCCGCGTGGTGAAGGAATACGCCGAGAGCCCCAACGGCTCCAAGACCCCCGGTGTACACCTCGAAGGGCCCTACATCAACCCCCGTCAGTGCGGTGCTCAGAATCCCGCTTTCGTGCGTCCCGCCGACTTCGAGGAGGTGAGCATGCTCAACGACATCTACCCCGTTCTCTACATCTCCATGGCTCCCGAGATGCCCGGTGCTGTTGACTTCATCGCCAAGGCCAGCGCCACCGGCATCACCTGCTCCGCCGGCCACTCCGCCGCCAGCTACGCCGACTTCAAGAAGGCCAAGGCTGCCGGCCTGAAGCACCTCACCCACTTCTGCAACCAGATGAGCCCCCAACACCACCGCGAAATCGGTCTCGTGGGCTCCGGCATGCTCGACAAGGACGTGAAGATTGAAATCATCTGCGACAAGATTCACCTGTGCGAGGACATGCTCAACCTCACCTTCACCAACAAGAACATCTCCCAGATGATCATGATTACCGACTCCCTGGCCTGCTCCTGGATGCCCGACGGCCCCGGCCAGCTGGGTGGTCTGCCCATCATCGTGAAGGGTGGCGTAGCTCGCTTGGAGAGCGGCAATCTGGCAGGCTCCACCCTGCGCTTCGCCAAGGGCCTGAAGAACGTGCAGGAGATTACCGGCAAGCCCCTCAGCGAACTGGTGAAGGCTACCTCCTGGAACGCTGCTCAGTCCCTCGGCCTGTACGACCTCGGCAAGGTAGCTCCCGGCTACACCGCCGACCTCGTGCTGCTGGACGCTGAGTACGACACCGTCATGACAATCATTGACGGCGAAGTTCGCTACACAGCGTAAACAAACTCAGACTTCAACAAGTCCCCCGGCACCCCCGGGGGACTTAAACTCTCTCCCACCTGACATTCTGCACCATGCTCATATCCCCTCTTGCAGCCAAATTGTGCGCCGCTCGCGGCATAGACCCCACCACCCTGCACGGCTCCGGCCCTCGCGGAAGAATCATGGCGGCAGATGTCCAGATTTCCACTCCCGCTCCTCAGCGACGCGGTGGCACCACACTGGCTGACCATGCCATCCCCCCCACCCGAGAACAGAAGGATGGCTACTATATCTATGACGACGAGGTGGATATGAGCGCACTGGTAGCCATCAGCATGCCTATTGCCGTGCAGTGCGAAAAACTGCTCGAGAACCGCTATTCCCTCTTCGATTACATTATCCGCGCCGTTGTGAAAGCCTGCACCACCTGCCCCTCGTGGCAGGAACCCTCGGGCAATATCAACGTCATGCTCTTCGAGCACAAGGGCGCTCAGGTAACAGCCATCGAGAACGCCGCCAACAAGAGCATTTACCGCCTGGCCAAGGAAACAGCCACCCCCTGCCCGGTACCGGCAAACTTCACCCCGCACATCGTCGTGTGCGATGCTCACACCTCCCGCGAACAGGTGGCAGCAGTACTGGCAGATGGCCACCGCCCGGGCTTTGCTATGCTCGCCCGTGGAAGTCGGGAAAAGGACGCCATTCGTGCCGGTGCCGACGCCCAGTACAAGAACACTCTTTCCTACACTTTCTACGCAGCCACCACCCTGCCCGAGCAGGAAGCCAACCGCATAGCCGCAGCCCTGCGAGCCCTGCTCTACAACCCGGTGCGCCTGCTGTTGCTTTCCTGATAAGCGGCTTTTTTGCCGAAAGTCCGCAAAAATAGTGAAATCTCATTGACTTCACACGTTATTTACGGCATAATATACGCATCAACAAACGTACAAACTTACTCATGTCCTTCAACATTCAGAACGTAGAAATCGGCGGCAAGGCTCCCTTCTATCTGCTCGGACCCTGCTCTCTCGAAAACGAAGATTTCGCCTGGCAGATGGCTCGCAGCATTAAGGAAATCTGCACCCGCCTTGGCGTACAGTTCATCTTCAAGGCCTCATACGACAAGGCCAATCGCACCAACGTCAAGAGCTTCCGCGGTCTCGGCATCGCTGAGGGCTGCCGCATCCTCTCCGAGATCGGCAAGGAGCTGCAGATTCCCGTTGTGACAGACGTTCACACCGAAGAGCAGGCCGAATATGCCGCTCAGTATGTGGACCTGCTGCAGATTCCCGCATTCCTCTGCCGTCAGAGCGACCTACTCGAGGCCTGCGCCAAGACCGGCCGCCCCGTCAACATCAAGAAGGGCCAGTTCCTCGCCCCTTGGGACTGCAAGAACATCTGCGAAAAGATGCAGGCTTTCGGCTGCGATAAGTACATGCTCTGCGAGCGCGGTACCACGTTCGGCTACAACAACTTGGTGGTAGACATGCGCGGTCTGTACTGGATGCGCCAGTTCGGCTGCCCCGTTGTATTCGACGCCACTCACTCCGTACAGCGCCCGGGTGGTCTGGGTGGTGCTACCGGCGGTGACCGCGATTTGGCTCCCGTACTGGCCAACGCCGCTATGGCGGCCGGTATCGACGGCGTGTTCATGGAGGTTCACAGTGACCCCGACAACGCTATGTCCGACGGCCCCAACCAGGTGCGTCTGGACGACCTTGAGCGCGTGCTCACCAACATGCAGCTCGTACGCTCCGCCTACGACCAGATGTCCTGATGAAGCACCACATCGCTATTCTTTGCACTTTAGCAGCACTTGTCCCCTGTACTTGGGGGCAAGTGCCCGCCAGTTCTGTTGCCGAGCACGAATTTCCCGGGCTACAGTTATTGCCCCCCGGCAGCAAGGTAAAGGGCATATCCCTGCCCCGGTACGAAAACCACCGAGTTTCCGCACTCCTGATAGCCAAGCTCATGGAGATTGCAACCCGCTCCGAGGTCAAGTTTACCGGCATCAAAGCAGAACTTTATGCAGAGAATGGCGAAGTGACAACCGTTACCTGTGAACAAGCAGGCTACGACTTCCGCACCAGCATTGTAACATCCGATGCCCGGCCGGAAATCGAAAGCCCCCGCTTTTCTGCTCAGGGAACCGGCGTTACATTCAGCACAGCCAACAAAGTCGGTGTGCTCAAAGGCCCGGTGAAAACGGTAGTCAAAAACTCAGCATTCAACAAAAAGCCCAAGGGTAAATGAAACCGCTGCCAGCCGTACTGTTTCTCCTTTCTGCCGTACTGTCATACGGTGCAGAAGGAGCAAGTGATATCAACCAACTTATTGCTGAACGCGAGGGCACTCTGAGCCGTCTCGCAGCGGATCGTGCAGCGGCTCATAAGACCGCCACAGATTTGCTGGGCGAGCTCCCGCCTCCGGCAACCGACGCCGACACCGGTCTGCCGGAGCGTAGTGGCAGCGATACCGTGGCAGTGGCTGATGGCGGCATGATTTTCGATGCGGGGAACTCACGTGTTGCCTATATCAACAACGTGCGTCTGGCTGACCCCCGACTGGAGCTCCGCAGCTCTGAGAGCCTCTTTATTCAATTTCCCCAGAAAACCCTGAAACAGGGCAAAAGTTCAGCCAAAGACTCTGCCACAACAGGCCTGAATACTAAAGTCCCCGCTCCGGCAGAGGAAACAGATTCGACAAGCGCCCCTCTTCCGGACACACCGCCCGTGCAGGTTAGCGCAGCCGTTACCATGGTGGATGCCGTGCAGAACACCATCTATCTGGAGAGCGGTTCCGCCCCGGGGGCCACCGTCATCATTGCCCGCGAGCAGACCAAGCTGCAGATAACAGCTCAGGAGAGTGCCCGCGCCTTCATACTGGCAGACAGCAATGGCGACATCTACATTTCCGCCGCCGATGTTGACCTGAAGTGGAGTGACAGCAAAGGCAACGTCAGCACCCTGCACAATAAACAAGGTAAAGCCTACTATCAAGCCGAGACGCATCAGCTGCACTTTGACGGCCCCACCGAAGTGCAGACGCCTGACGGCAGCATTTCAGCCGATGAATGTCTGGTGCTCACTCTCACAGTTGATGAAAAGGAGGGCGACGGGAGCGACTTCATGCCGCAGTTTACCGACATTCACATCAAGGGTATTGAAGCGGCAGATGCTCGTGGCAATGTCAAAATCACCCGCCCGTCTGTCGGCGATGCCCCCGCAGCCGAAATCCGTGGCGAAGCCCTCCATTACGACGGGGTCACCGGTGATGTCAAAGTCAGCGGTTCCGGAACCCGCTTGGTCTACGGCGCACAGGAGCTCCGTACCGATGGCTCCCTGCACCTGGCAGAAAACGGTGACATTACGCTGCAGGGCGATACCATCAGCGGTAAGTACAGTCGTCCCGCGGCCGACAAGGCAGCAGCTCCCATACAGGGCACGTTCAGTACCTCCGGCTGCATCACCTTCACTGCAGAAGATCACACCATCACCCTGCCCAACGGTATCACCGCGCAGGACTCTCTCAGCAATTTCACTGCTCAGGGCAGACTGGCCATTCAGCTGCAGCCCGATACCGAGGCTAAAGCGCAGGACAGAACCCGCACCGGCATGGTCAATCTGGCCATTGCTCAGCATAAGGACATTGCAGCCATCGAAGCGACCGGTGGCATAGCGGTACAACACCGCAACAGTGAGCAGGAAGCAGGCTTAATTCTCACAGCAGACGATGCTCAGCTCAATTTCCTGACAGCAGAGGCCGAGTTCACCTCCGCCGCCGGTAAAACCACCCACCTGCAGTACAACAGCTACCGCCTGACAGCCGCAGATGAGCAGAAATCCACCCGCCTCTATCTGGCACCAAACGGCGACCTGACGCTGACCGGCGCTCAACTGACGGCAGAACTTCCCGGCAAGAAGACCACCACCTCCGCCACCTGTACCGAGAGCATGACCCTCAACCGCGAGGCGGGCGTGCTGAAGCTCGGTACCAAGTCGCGCATGGTGGCCGACAATGGCATTCTCTCAGCCAATGGCGAACTGGAGTTGACGCTCTACCCCGGCCCGGCCGAGAAGAACCGCCCCATCTCAGAGCGCTATCCGCACCTCGTGTTCAACTACGCCGGTCTGAAACAGGCAGACACCGCCAGGGGCGGCACCGTACAGACCAAACAGGGCTCGATGGAGTGCAGCGGTGCCATTCATGTGGAAATGCTGCCGGAAAGCGCTGCTGACAATGACTTAGGTTCCGTGCGCCTGGCAACAGCCGAGGGCAACGTAGCCATCGCCGGCAAGGATTCCACCGGTCGTATGATGCGCGCCATGGGCGACAGACTCAGCGTGGATGGCACCACCGGCAACAAGGTGCTCTCAGGCAACAAAGTCACTCTGCAGGACGCTCATAACACCCACATTGCCTCCGGCGCAGGTGCTCGTATCGTGCTCGACAAGAATAACAATGTGCGCATCAGCGGAGCCAAGCAGAGCACATCGGCCACTCGCATTAAGAACCAGATTGAGAAAAATCAAAAAAAATAAAGACTTCTATGGACAACGAGATTCTACTGAAAGCTGAGGGACTGTGCAAATCATACAATGAGCGCAAAGTCGCCGACAAGGTGAGTCTGGAAGTACACGCCGGTGAAATTGTCGGCCTGCTGGGGCCGAACGGTGCCGGCAAAACCACCTCGTTCTACATGGTAGCGGGTCTGGTTCGCCCCGATGAGGGCAGCGTGATGTTCGCCGGGCAGGACGTATCGGGTCTGCCGATGCACCTGCGTGCCCGTCTGGGCATGGGCTACCTGCCGCAGGAGGAATCCATCTTCCGCAAGCTCTCGGTCATCGAGAACCTGATGGCCATTCTCGAAACCCGCAAGGACCTGACCGCCAAGCAGCAGAAAGCCAAGGCCGATGAACTGCTGGAGCGCTTCAACATTACCAAACTGCGCAACAGTCAGGCCATTCAGCTCTCCGGCGGTGAGAAACGCCGTCTGACCATTGCCCGCGCCCTGGCCAGCAACCCCACCCTGCTCATGCTCGACGAGCCTTTCGCCGGTGTGGACCCCATCGCTGTGCAGGACATTCAGCACATTGTAGCCTCCCTGCGCGAGACGGACGGCCTGTCCATTCTCATCACCGACCACAACGTGCGCGAGACCCTCGGCATTGTGGATCGTGCCTATATTCTGTTTGAAGGAAAAGTTATCAAGCAGGGCTCGGCAGATGAGATTGCCAATGACCCCAAGACCCGCAAGATTTACTTGGGTGAACACTTCAAGATGTAAGACAAAAGTTTAGAAAACTCGCTTCGTCATTACTCTTGCAATCCGCCGATTCCGTGATATAGTAAACACAACCGCCGAGACAGCGGAAAAATTCACACACGACATAATAGCATCATGAAAGATCTGAAAGGCACCAAGACGGAAGCCAACCTGGCAATTGCCTTTGCCGGTGAAGCTCAGGCCTACACCAAGTACCAGTACTACGCCTCCCGCGCTAAGAAGGATGGCTACGTGCAGATTTCCAAGCTTTTCGAGGAGACTGCACACAACGAGAAGGAGCATGCCAAGCTGTGGTTCAAGCTCCTGCACGGTGGCAGCGTACCCGAGACGACCATCAACCTGGCCGATGCCGCCAGCGGCGAGAACTACGAGTGGACCGACATGTACAAGACCTTTGCCGAGGTTGCTCGTGAAGAAGGCTTCGATGAAATCGCTGACACCATGGAGGGTGTAGCCGCCATCGAGAAGCAGCACGAGGAGCGCTACCTCAAGCTGCTGAGCAACATCAACGAGGGTATCGTCTTCTCCCGCGACGGCGACACCATCTGGCAGTGCGGTAACTGCGGTCACATCTGCATCGGCAAGAAGGCCCCCGAGGTCTGCCCCGTATGCGACCACCCGCAGGCTCACTTCGCCATTCTGGCTCAGAATTACTGATAAGCCACCACTTTTCTTCACATCGGCGCGCAGGCTCACCCCTGCGCGCTTTTACCATACACCGCAAACATGTTCTGGAGAGCAAACAAGACTGCAGCCATCGTACTGCTGCTTGGACTGGCAGCTGCCTTTGCCGCCTATTTCATCATTGGCAGTGGCCCCGATGGCGATATCGAAAAAGCCAAACAGGTACTGGCTACCACCGTGTGTGCCGCACTTTTTGCAGCGGCTGCGCTCTCCTATCTCCTGGCCAAAAAAGGGCCATCGCTCTACATTGTAGACGAGCTGACGGAACAGCACTTCGAGCAAATGGCTGCGCTCGAGGCACAATACTACGGCGAGGACAACATTACCCCGCCGGCAGAAGCCTACCGCTGGTATCAGCGCTACCCCGCCACCACCATCGCCGCCGCCGTGGGGGATCAGATTGTGGCTTTTGTCAACCTTTTCCCTGTCAAAGCAGAGATATACGACGCCCTGCGCGCCGGTCAGTTCAACGACCACACTCTCACCCTGGAGGGGCTGGTCGACCCACAAACGGAGAGTGATGAACCGCTGCACATGTTCCTGTGCTGCGTGCTCACCGAACCCTCCTACCGAGGGCTGGGGCTCACCCGACACCTGCTCAGCCTCGCCGTGGAACAATACGAACCGGTACAGCAGCGCTGCCACCGTATCATTACCGACAATGTTACCCCCGAGGGTGCAGCCTTCTCGCGCCACTATGGCTTTGAACAGGTGCAGACCAGTGACCACAATTCCCTGATTTTCGAGCAGGACTACGCCGATTTTGTGGCACACGTCACCGGCTCTCAGCCGACTGCAGATTCAGCCGACTAAAACGACCGAACAAAACTCCCCCCCTATGAAGAAAGAAGAGCTCCTGACGTTTTCAACACTCATCCTGCTGGCAATGGTGCTGCTCGGTCCGGTTTGCGTACAATGGCTCGTCGGCACCCTATCCGGTAAATATTGGGGCGACTACCGCCTGCTCGGCTATTTTCTCAAGTTCTTCATCATATGCGGCGCCGGCATAGGCGGCATCTTCTTCATGCTGAGCAACAATAAGGATGCGCGTATCATGCGAATATTCGGCTGGGGTTTTCTGCAGCTGTTCGGCTCATGGTTTGCGGCACTCGGCGCTGCGACCATGACCCACATGAATGACGGCGAAGGGCTGGCCTTTGTTCTGCTTGCCCCGCTGTGCACCCTGCCCTCTTACCTGATTGCGCTCGTCATATCGCTGTGCAATCGTGATTTAAGCGACGCTGTGCTGCAAAAGTGCCACCGAATGGCGTTCGGCCTCATGCTGGCAGCCGCCATCATCGTCTTCTCTCTGTACACCGTCAAACAAGTGGAGGCCTTGCAATACAACAATGCCAACGACTTCTACGAGTCAGTCTGATTGTCACAGGCAAAGTGACAGAAGGCGGACTCCGGCGCTGCATTTACCGTTGCAATGCATCTTCGCAAGATACAGACAGAGAGATTGCAATAGAAAAGAACAAATATTTTATCACATAATTGCATTTCATAACACTATTCATTAATGGTAGTCATTCTGCATATAGAGAATAAAAATTATCCTGTCCTTTTATATTGACTGTTATAGAAAGCGGTTCGCTATTTTTGTTTTCATGGAAACAAAATGAATGCTCGCAGCGACAATAGAATGACAACTCTACTACATACACATCAGCTCTTTTTTCCCATGAGGTAATAGACTTTGTGTAATGGCAATTATAGTCTCCTTTATCGTAAAACATAGTGAAAATTAATTCTTTTTGTTGTTTCATATTAGATTTATTCATCTGTTCTTGAAAGGCATGAACGTATTCATTAAATTTTATACATCTATAGCATGAACATGATGAAGCAAAAAGCGCAAGAACAATTGGTGACAATAAAAATAGAAATCTCTCCATAAATTATTATTACAATATTAAACAGGCTATTTTTTAACACTTAGGAAGCCAATTTAAGGCCAACTCCTGTGCACATTTACGCATGTGATTCTTTTATCATTATATCAGCCCTGATGTCAATCCATTTTTAGTGCGATTATAAAGTGTAGGCATGACGCATTGCCTCAAAAATCCAGTCACCGAACTGACATGTTTCACAGGTTTGACAGAGATGTGAATAACCATATATTTGGACGAAGGCCAGAATCGCCTCGGTGAGTTGTTGCGTTAAATATGTTAAAATGAATGGTTATACCTGATATACAAATATCTAACGTTTTTTTGCTTGTACGTATGCGTAATTGTACTTTTCAATAGCATCTGAAACTTTTTTGGCTAACTCGGGGTATAGCTTTTCATGCTCGAGTGGAATATCTATGAAAGTTCTATCATTTTCAGCGACAACCCTTGTAAAAAATATATCTTCACCTATGTAATATTTCATTATCTCTTCCACGGCATTAGCTAACTCGATTTTATTATTTTTATACAATGCATTGAAACGAGACGTAGAAACTCGCATATTGTTATATGTTTGACCAATCGTCTTACACATCAATAAACCAAACAAGATTCTTGTAGGCGTTAAAACAAAATTAAATTTATTATAACAGTGATTAATTTGCAAAGTATCTACGCCACAACATCTATTAATTCTTTTATATGAGTATGACATGTTACGTATTGGTATAATTAAAATTATAATGCAATCACGCAGACAGTTTGACAGTTTTTTGGAGATATGCAAGTCTTTTTCTCGGATTTTTTGATTTCTTACACTTTGCGCAGGTTTGCCTGCTGCTATTCACACCTTGGATATGGCATTCTTGTCAAAAAAAGGTTGCCCCACCTCCCGCACATGCAGGAGGTAGGGCTGAAATAATACCGGTAAATATCCTGCTCATGGGATTGCAAATTTTGAAAAGTCGGGAATGATATCACAATCCACGCTATGCGCGTAAAACAGAAAAAAACGCCATTTATCGGTGCCAGGTATTATGGGTCTTGCACCGATAATTGGCGCAGACGTAAAGAGCAGCAGGATAACAAGTAGCAATTATAATTGGAGACGGTTTGCGGGGTATACCCGTCAAATATCCCCCCGTGCTTGTGCGGGTAGGTAAAGCCCGGCAACAAAACATTGACAGAGCACAAGTTCTATGCCAGGCTGCAGACATGAATACGCTCAGTGCCGATGAACAGGCTTGTATAACCGCCATCCTGCGCCCACAGGAAGAAATTCTGTGGGTGGGCAAGCCCTTGGAAACAGTTTCCGCACACGCACCAGCACTAGGTGGCCATCTCTCACCTGCACGGCAAGCTCACGCCTTAACCGGTCAAGTTCCTTCAAGAGGGTCTCGTGGTACGGCTCAGAGGCTTTATAAGGGCTATATGTGGCAGCCTCCCACAAAGTATAAGCAGAATACAATTCCGCATATACTCCACCACACGAGAAAACAGGATACGCGAGCACCCATGGAAAGCCCTCAGCTTCGCCATGGCGAATCTCGTGCAACAACCACAACTGCCCGGCTAGCTCAGCATCCGGCAGTTCTACGCCCAGCGCCATACTCAAACGGCGCATGGCGGCCTCAAACTCACTGTACGAAAATCCCTCCGCACTAGCCCCCATCCAAGGAGCAAGCTCCAATAGAGCGGCATCCACCTCTTCTCCGAGATTATCCGCCAAGCAGGCCTCAGCCCAGTGGATACAATAGTTGTAATCCGGATGATATTGAAAGGCAAAAAATAGTTCTGCACCTTCACGGCAGAGCAGTTTTTCCATCATTTCATTCATTTTCAAGTTCCACAGCAGTACCGTATACGCAAACCTCAGCCAGACCATTCATGATATCAGATGAGGCAAAGCGCAGACCGACCACAGCATTTGCCTTGGCTAAAACAGCCTGCTTCATCAGCCTAGCCAGGGCCAGATTACGCGACTCCTGCAGTAGTGAACTATAATTCGGCACATCGCCCCCGCTCAGTATCTGCCCCAGCCCGGCCGTCAACTCGCTGGCAATGCCCAGCACCTGAGCACTATTGCCCATTACCAAACCGATTACCTTCTTAATCTTACGCCCGGGTATAGTATCAGTCGTGACGACAAGCATTGTGGAAACGGCATCGTCCAGATGGGTCAGAGCAACTTTTCGCAATTTACGGGGAACCGGTATTTTTTTCTTTTGCATAACAGTACAAACTTAGCAGGATTCATTCTACAAAAATAGCCCGCACATAGCAAGAATAATTCACACGAAACAAAACATTGACACCACACACCTAATCTGCTAGTCTTCCATACATGAAAACGCTCACTGCCAATGAACAGGCTCGTGTACATGCTCTTCTGCGCCCGCAAGAAGAATTGCTGTGGGTCGGCAAACCGATTTCCACCACAAAAACCGCACAAACTACCGGGATAGCAGCAAAACTGCGAGCCTTCTTCGGCGCAAAATCTCAATCGGTTGAAATAAGCAGCTCTGTTTACATTCTCACCGCCAAGCGAGCTATTGTACTACACGAAAAGAGCGAGCCGCAAGAATGGCCGCTCATGCTCGGTATGATTCAAAAATTCCATGAGCAGCCGGACGGTAGCGGGGACGTCATCTTCGACCATGATTACGATGAACGCACCGAAACCCGTACACCTCGGGGTTTTCTGCGCGTGGCAGATGCGGATCGCGTTCGCATGCTCGTAAGCTCGGCGGCAGATGCCGCCTACAACGCGTCTCCCTGGTCCGTGTAAACAAGTTCATATCGACTATCGAGCAATGAGTAAACTACTTCAATACTTTCTTTTAGTTGTACTTCTTGTTTTTCCGCAGCGACTCTGCGCCAATGAGGCGCATCCGTTTTTTCGCACGGACCTCTACCCTGCGTGGTCAAAAATGACCCCGGAACAGGCGCTCGTTGATGTGCAGGCTGCCATAGAGCAAGCATACCAACGCCTGGAAGCCATCTCTGCCGTCACCCCCGAAACGTCAACGTTCGAGAACACCTTCCTGGCCTGGTATGAAGCCGGCGAAAACATCAAACAGTCCATGAACTATGTCTACCACCTGCAAATATCGCTGGGGAACGTAGATATGCAACGCATGATGGACAAACTGATGCAGCTCACCACAACCTACAGCGCCGAGGGACTCCATAGCGCCCGTATTGCTCAGGTTCTGCAACAGGCCGCCACCGCCCCCTGGGTGCATGAGCTGAGCCCAGCCAAGCAACGCTTCATTCAGCAAACGCTTGCGGATATGCACGACAGCGGCCTGCTCCTCCCCCCGGAAAAACAGGTTCGCAAAGCTCAGATTGAGCAGGAACTGTCGCGCCTGTCGTTCCGTTTCAGCCAATACGTCAAAATGGCGCCCATGATGTGGGAACTCGTCATCACCGACCCGGCTGAGCTGAAGGGCATGCCCAAGGCGTGGATGGACAACGCCGCAGCCGCTGCTCAGCAGCGGGGCTATGCTACCCCCGATTCACCGGCCTGGCTCGTCAACCTCACCACCTCCCCGGCCGGAGCGGTTCTCAGGTATTGCACCGTAGCCGAAACCCGTCGCAAATGCTGGCTCGGCACAACAAGCCCCGGTACCGCCCGCACACTGGACACCGAGCCCATTCTTCACCGCATTCTGGAGCTCAGGCACGAACTGGCCAACCTGTTGGGTTACAAAAACTTTGCCGACAAGGAGGCCGCACAGCGCATGATGGGCAATGGCGAGACCGCGCTGGCCTTTGTCGACAATATGCTCGCAGCCACCAAACCCATGTGGGATGCCTATGTAGCCGACGAACTGAAGCGCTACTCGCAGGCATGCGGGAAGGAGTTAACCGAGGTTGCCCCATGGGACACCGCCTATCTGAACCTCCACCTCCCCCCGCAACGCAGCAAGTTCAACGTCAATACCATCACCCCTTATCTGCAGGCAGACAAGGTCGTGAGCGGCCTGCTCAACATTTGGTCACAAATACTTAACCTCAAGTTCGAGGAAATACCGACCGTATGCCTGAAGAACGGCGAACCCTGCCCGGCGGGGCATGTGGAGGTATGGTACCCCGGGGTGCGTTGCATTGCTGTCAAGGACGCCGATAACGGCACGCAACTGGGCAGCTTCTACATGGATTTGTATGCACGTCCCGGCAAGCGCCCCATGGCGTGGTGCCTACCCCTGCGTGATGGCAATCCGGCGGCAGACGGCAGCGTGGGCGAGCCCCACCTGGCTGCCCTCATGGCCAACCTTACCCCGCCGAAAGAGGGACGCCCGCACCTGTTCACTCATGGCGAAATCTACATGTTATTCCACGAGTTCGGGCATATGATGCACATGATGCTGGGGCACGGCGAAATCCGCCCCCACTGCACTGCCGAGGTCGAACGTGACTTTGTGGAAATGCCCAGCCACCTGCAGGAAAACTGGGTATGGGAGCCGGAAGCACTGGCAACTTTCGCCCGCCACTATCGCACAGGTGAACCCATACCCACCGAACTGGCTCAGCAACTGGCCGCCAGCCGTGGCTCCAACCCCATCGAAATGCACATGCGCATGTTGCTGTGCAGCAAGCTCGACCTCGAGCTACACATGCACTGGCACGACAAATACAAGGGGCGCCCCATCGATGAAGTGGCCCAGGAAATTCTGGCACCCTGGCTTTTCCCCTATACCGAGCAGCCTGCCACCGAACTTCGCACCATGACCCACATCATATCCGATGGCTACGCCGCCTGCCTGTACACCTACAAGTGGTGTGAAATGCTCGCAGCCGATGCCCTGAGCGAGTTCCGTAAAAACGGCATTTTCGATAAGGAAACAGGCCTGCGCTACCGCCGCACCATACTGGAAAAAGGCAGCGGAGTGCCCGCCATGCAGCAAATCCGAGACTTCCTGGGGCGCGAGCCTCAGCCGGATGCCCTGCTGGATCTCTACCGCCCCCAATAAAACCCGACGGCTATGTCCCCCGCACTGCGCTGCACCCTATTGGGACCGCTCCTCTTTCTTCTCATTGGCTGGTTGGGGCATGAGCTGCTGGAGCACAGCCACGCCACACAGGTATGGAATAAGAGCGCAGCAGCCTGGGCCGGCCCGGCACCTGACTGCCTGCGCTACCACGAGCCATACTTAGAATCGCAAGCCACATTCTGGCCGGTAAAATATTTTACCTACACTCCAACGCAAGAACAGCTGCAACTCATACAGCAGAGCATGCAGCTTGTACCGGTTGCCGAACCGCTCGCAGTCATGCAGTACTGCATCGAGCGAGAAAAAGGCAATGCCACGGTACAGCAACTCTACACACGGCAAGTCCCCATCATCACCCACTGCTACGACCGGAGCGCCGTCGGCTTCACCCCTCACCTCGCCCTGCTGAGTGATGGGCGCTGTATTCACCTGACCGAGCACTGTATCACCGACCCACAGCAGGCGGCTACGTCCCCCTACCCCCAACTCGCCGTACCGCCCTCCTTCCTTCAGCGAGTCGGTGAGCCCTTTCTGCTGATGGTACTGCTGGTTCTGCCGGCTGTGCTGAATGCCGCGCTGTGGGGGCGCAGCACCGTGCGCACATGGCGGGCAGCCTACGCCCGCCTGTTGCTACCGCTACTCAGCTGCCTGCTGTGGTACATCATCGCCCCGGAACCGAATGAAGACGGCATGTACATGGCACCCTTTGCCATGATTTTCACCTTTATTGCCGCACTGAGCCTCTTTGCTGTGGATATCCTGAGAAAAAATATGCACCGAATCCCCACGGTTAAAGGTTAAAACAGCTTGCAATTCAGTGTGATTGGTGTATACTGAGAGCATAAGAATGCAAACCATGAAGCTACTCCCCATCCTTGCTCTACTGGCAGCCCCGCTGTGCATAGCGCAGCAGGAATCCCCTGCTCCGCAGCAGACCGAACAAACGCCCTTCACCGTGGCTGACCCGCAACTGCGGCAGGTGCTGCAGGATGCCGTGAGAGCTATGACCTCCGTCACCGAGCTTCTGGAATCCGTGCACGACAAATCCACGGCCGATGCCGTGGCCGACAAGCTCAAAATCCGCAATGCTTTGCTGGATGAGCTGAGCTTCGGGCTGCAGTACATCCCCTACCCGGTTGTCATGCATGCCATGGCGGCCAACGGCATTACACAGGAGCGCACCGAGGGCATTCAGAAACGCCTGGAGGAGAATCGTTTTTACGGTTCAACAGCATTGGCAAAAGCTATGGGAGCCCCGGCCTATATGGCCATGGAAATCGCCGAACCCACAGCCGAAGACCTCGAGGCTATTGCCCGGCAACTCAAGGCAGCTGCCACCCGCATGCCGCAGGTAAGCGGCGGCCCCGGGCTGAGCAAGGAGACCGCCTGGGTACTTACCCCCGAGCTGCAAGATTTCCCCGACCTCTTACAGCAGTCCCTCACCAACGCTGAACGTCAGGGGCAGCGCATCGTTCACGATGAAAACGGCGACATATATCTTATGGTCACTCTTCTGCTGACGCGCGAGGACAAAGCCATGGTTATCGAGCTCTGGTTCAAGGTCAATATTCCCGCCGACACTCAGGATGATGCCACTCCGACAGAAGAAGAGGAGGTAGCGGAAGAGGAGGAAGATAACCCCACACCCGTTGAAGACGAGAGCGAGGAGGACGATGAGTTCAATCCCGAAGAGATGGAAATCACGGTAGAGGCCGGCGGTACTCCCACTGAGGAAGAACCCACCGTCACTCCCGAGCAGCAGGCCGAGGCGCTCAAGGTATTCGTCGAAAGTTGGTCAGCCCTCGTTACCGCCCTTAATTCCATCAGCGACACCGCCTCGGCAGATGCCGCCGTCCCGGCCATCGAAGCAGCCCGTGCCCGTTTGCAGTCCGTCAGCGATATTCTCAGACTTGTTCCCGGCATGGATATCATCGAAGCCATAGAAAACAGCGGCACCCCCACTCCCGCCGGCATGGAACAGCTGGAACAACGACTGGAAGCCAACGACTTCTACGGCTCGGCAGCACTCAAGCGAGCACTGTTGCAATAAAGCCCGGTCGGAGAGCCCCGCAAGCGGGGCTTTTAACTTCCGCGCGCTATCGAGAGCCTTTTTTAAGTTCGGCTTCGCCTCGCCGTGAAGAACTCGCCGCGGGCGGCGAGTTGAGTGGAATCCACCTATTTGCCGCAGTTGGATTGACCTTTAGGCTTTGTTTGAGTAAAACAGGGTAAGGGGTGGCATAGTGCTACCCATACTCAACCCCAACAGGACTCAATGAAGACATTTACCCATCGATATACCGCAGTTGCTCTGCTGGCAACTGCTATTTTCGTGTCTGCTGCGCAGGCTCACGACCAGCACTCAGACCCGCAGCAGGCGATATTGCGAGCGGCAGAAAGCTCACCCGCCACACTGCAGAAAGAGCTCGATAACGGCGTGAACATCAACGCCACCGACAACGACTACAACACAGCCCTCATGCAAGCCGCCGAGGACGGCAACCTGAGCGCTGTCATAGCCCTCATTGCCGCTGGTGCTGAGGTCAATATGCGCAATGAAGACGCCGAGAGCGCTCTCATTCTGGCTGCAGAGGAAGGCCACACGGACATCGTGAAGGTGCTCATCGAAGCCGGAGCCGATATCGGCGCGGTCGATAAAGACGGCGAAAACGCGTACTCCAAAGCCATCAGGGAAAATCACCCGGGCACAGCCAGAGCCATTCGCGATGCCTGCGGCATGTAAACACCCCCACCGCAGCACTCAGGCGCCTGCCTCGGCAGGCGCTTTTTCTGCTTTCAACAGCACATGATAATGCAGTTTCAGCTCCCGACTATCGGCATCGAAGATAAGCCTGTTCTCCACATTCTGCATGTACGGGCGCTCGGTACACATACTGAAGTGCAAGCCCGCACCTTCTGCGCTGAATAAATCGGCAAACTCCAGATATTCACGCTCCTCATCATCCAACCAGAACATCGCGAAGCGTATGGTATCCGGCTTCACCCGCTCGATATAAATCCCCTGCGCGCCCTGACGCCACCAACCGTCAATCCATTCCGGGAAAACCGACTGCTGCGCCGTCAGTATCACCGCGTTTCCCTCCTCCAATCGGCCCTGCTCCTCGCCGCGCACAAAGTAATCCACATCGTGCACATCAACCCACAAGCCCACGCCGCTCGGGTCCGGTATAAGCTGCAAGGTCAGTTTGCCCCAGCTGCTGTCCATGGCCAGCGTGACATAGCAAGGAGTTGTACTCACCCATATCAGCTCGCACTCCTCATTGCAGGTCAAGTCGTACAGCTCAACATAGAACTGCTCCCCCTCCACTTTCAGGTGCAGCTCATAATCCATGATATAGGAGAAGCGCCATGCCCCTGCATATCGGGCAAGAAAAGGAGCCAACTGCTTAGGAGTCAGAATCATAACAATATCAACGCTGCCACCCGGCCATCAGGAAAAGCTGGCGGTTCACACAGCGAACTTCACCCCCATCGGCCGGAGTGAACCAAATTTCCCATACAGAACCGTAGTATTCCCCATAATCACCACTGTACACCACGTTCAAACCTTTGCTGCGAATCATCCTGCAGGTATTACCAACCTTCATCTCAGGTTGCCAAAAGTTTTCAAAGCGAATCTTCTTGTTGCAGGAGTACTCATTGGCTCTCAGCTCAAACTTACCTTCCGCATAGTCCTTCGGTATCACGATGAACATATCATAAATACCGGCACTCTCCTCCCACAGACCGAGATAGGGCTGCTCGGGAACCGGCGGCAGCATGGAATCCAGCTGCTCTCGGGTAGGGTTCTGCGCCAGGGGCGCCAACTCGGCATCCAAGGCCTTCACCTCAGCAGCATACTTCTGAGCTTTCCCGCTCCACTCATCCGACCACGCCTCCTGATGCTTGACAGACCACCCATTATGCAACGGCAACAGTTCATGTACCTCATAATGATTATCTGAGCTATAGATGTAAGTCTGAGCATCGGCCATGTGCGCAGGGAATACGGAGCCGAGCACTCGGGAATTGAAACGTAAATTCGTAGCCTGAGCATACAGACAACGCATGATGTACTCCTGCAGCAAGTCGGGAGCCACGAGCGAAAGTTTCGCAAGATTCGGCGCTGCGAGCTCAGCCGTTTCCTCCTTCACCTCCGGCAAAAAGGGGTGCAGGTTCCGCAATTTCTCCACCTGTTCCGGTACATCTTTGTTGATAAAGACGCTCATACCGCGAGGGAGCACAAAATCCTTATCCTCCGGTATGCTGACACCGACGGTGAAATAATCGCTGCCCCCGCCAAAGGCTTTGTACATCATCCAATTCCCGACCTGCATCGCCACCACAGCCGCCACTCCGGACCACACCCAACAGAGCAAGATACGCTTTATTTCACGGCGTTTCCACCACCGAATGGACATGGCCGGCAGCCACACGAGCACCGACAAACCACCGAATACCCCCAGCAGAAACAGCGCAAAAATCACCCACGCCACCGACTGCAAAATCACCCCCGCTTCATCCAACCACCCCGCAAGAATGGCTACGGGTATTTCCAGCAAAATGGCAAGCAACAACAGCCCGGCAGAGCCCATAGGCAAAGCCCATGTGCTGGATGTCAAACGATTCAGCGCAGCAAGAAATTTATCCCACATGGCGTCATTCTGCCACAACGTCCGCCTGCAGACAAGTAAAAGTTAAGTCTTCACCAATCTTCCAAAGTCGTGACCTCCACCAATTTGCGGGAGAAACCGGTGAGCCCATCGGCCTCGGGCGTGCGGAGATAGCGAGGATCGAGCCCGCGTCGCCCCAGTCGCCACCTGTCCAGAGCATCGGCATCCTTAAAAATTCTGTAAAGAAGAATCACCCGTTCAGCGCAATCGGGGAACTCCTGAGCAATAACAGCCTCTCCCTTGGCGTCTTCAATATCATGGTATTTCATCAGGCAGGCAGCAATCGGGCAGTAAGTAATATCGTCCCGCCCCTCGCAGAACTCGGTATAATAGGCAGCTGCTCGTGCGCCATGACCGGTATCCGTACCGTCATGTTTACGCCGAGTATCATGAAAAACAGCGGCATGAGCCAAACTTATGAGCCCCTTATCCTCCTGCCCCAATATTTTAGCGCCAACCAAAAGGGCATAGAGCAACACACGCTCACAATGAGATGTTGCGTGTATAGGGCTATCGGGCATATTGAACTGTACAGAGTTGTACATGAACTGTGCCCACTCCTTGAAACAGCCCCCCACCGTCGGCGGCAACAGGCTCACAAATTTTCTCGGTACAATCAGTTTTTTCATAAACACTTCTGCGACTCTCTTTAGAGTAGCATGTCCGCGTGCACATATCAATCAGAAAAACATACAATCGGCGGAATATGATGAAGTTCTGAGAAATATGAAGAAAAATCAAAACGAACTCAACAAATCAGCGTCGCAGAAACGTCTATCCTGTGTATGAACGTCGCAAGTACCATTTGCACCGCCCTTCTGCCGGTGGTGCCCCTACTCGGGCACATCTGCATGGCAGAGGAATCACTTTCACCGGATCAGCAGAAACTTGTCGCTGATTTTCACCATACGGTTTCCGCCCTGTGTGACAGCATGAACCGAGCTCGTACAGCGCTACAGGCAAGTAAGGATACCGCAAGTGCCGATGCAGCCGCTGCAGCCATCGCTGCTGTCAGTCAGGCCGAAAAAGTGGTAAGCGAGGCAGCCGCTAAACTGACGGCAAGCGGGCTGGGGGTCAGTCGTCTGTACACTGAGGGTGATCTGGCAAAAGCCGTCAGCAGCCTGCCGATAGCCGCCTACAATGCCGACATTCAAACCGCACTGAAAGCCGGGTGTCACGGTAGCGTCAAACTTTACCTCGCAATCACAGAAGATACCCGCCCCTACACTGCCGAACAGTTACAGGCAGAGCTCAGCGAACAGGAGCGCGCCGACCTGAAGGAAATCGAACAGGTACTTGCCGCCATGAAAGAAATCTGCCCGAACTCCCACTGGCGCCCGCTGGAGGATGAGTTTGTGCGACGTTTCGATGCCTCATTTCCCGCAGCCGCCCGCCTGCAGCAGCGCCCGCTGACAGCCATGCTGCTGCACCGCAAGCTCGAACAATATTCCCAAGAGCTCTACACCCTCTGCAACCACAATTTCCACAATAACGGCGACTTGGAAGCCCGTTTCGTACTGCACCCTCAGAACTATATCGGGCAATGGTACTCGCAGCGTGCACTCAACGGCTACTTCTATGGCCATGCCGACTCACTGGACCGCAATTCCGCCACCCCACGCGGCAAAGCAATATGGGATGCCGCGGCTCCCCGACTGGCCGAGCTACGCCGCAAGTATGACCTCGGCCCCGGCGACGGGCGCACACGCGAAACGGCTTTTGACATACCGGCCGACATTAAGCCCGAGGATTTCAAGAAGTTTGTGAACGACGTCACCCGCGAGCTCTTCGGTGAACGAGCGCTGCACAGTGAACTGCTGTGGAGCTCAGTGGGCACCAACGGCCGCCGCGTCGTGCATGGGCTCATTCTTGTCGGGCGCACCGGTAGCCGGAATCGCAACAACGACTGCCACGTCATCATGCCCTGTTACTTCAATCTGGAACGAAAGGAGAGTGAAAAATGAGAAAACTGTTCGCCCTGCTGTTGAGTCTGCCACAGCTTCTTCACGCCGCGAGCGGAGGATTTGCCACACCCGCCGAGTTCGGCTACTCGCCGCTCTCACAGGAACCGGCTCAATACCTGATACCGGCTGTTGAGCGAGAGTGGCATATCTCAGGCCGCCGCCCCCTGCGCGCTACGCTGTGCGGAATCCGCGGGAAATGGGGGAACCGCGCCATTGTTATTCTGCGCACGCCGTCGGGGCGCAACATATCACTCGCCGCCTATTCGCTCAGCGATGCCGACCTGCAAGCCGTAAGCGACTGGCTGAAGAAAAACGAGTTCATCGACTTCGAAACACACCGCGAAGGCTCCAATCCGGCACGCATTCACTCCGTTATCCCCGTCGGCAAGGAGTACCACGTCAACCTCATCATGACAGACGGCTCACGCCAGGCGGTGCGCACCAATACCACCCCCGTCAATCCCGATTTTGCCCGCCGTCAACCGGCCTCCACCTTTAAGGTGACTGATACCACGCTCGAAATACTGCGCAGCCACGTCGGCAAAAAGCCGAGTGGCAAACCCGAGCTGCCCATTGCCACCACGGTGGATGAAGCCATGCTCTACGCCGCCACACACGATGTGGGCATAGCCGTGTTCTTCCTGAACCGCCGAGGGAGTGCCATTGATTTAGCATTCCGCCACTATCTGGCAAACAAACCGGATATGGTAGCGCAGTGGGCCGAGCACTTTGTATTCCTGCTGGCCTATGCAGACAACAACGGCATGTACCCACAGGAATGCCATGATGCCCAGCTGACCATATCCCTCACGCACAGCACGACCGGCACACATGTCACCAACCTGTGCAATACCAATACCGAGCTCGCCCAGCTGCGCAATGCCTGGCTTCACAACACCAATTCGCTCGGCTATGTGACCTACCTGCACAACATGCGTTTCGGCAACCCGGCACAGCAGAAATTCACCACCGATAGCAATGTCGGCAACGCTATGACGGAGAGCATGCTGCAACTGCGCGACAATGTGTTCCACCTTTTCGGCCATTAAAAATCCACCTGACTCCCCATCATGAAGCCTCAATTCACAGCCCTTCTGCTCAGTCCTCTGCTCACGGTGCCGGCCATAGCAAACGACTATCAGGAGCTATCCCTCTACCCGGACTGTCGTCAACTCACGCCTGCCGAAGTAGACCCTCGCGACTGGTTCCCACAAGCCGGTAGGAAAGAGCGGGAACGCCTGCGCCAGAACAGCCGCCAACACTATGCCGATGCACGCGCGATGGCCGAACGCCTGCTCAGCGACCCGCAGGATGAAGCCGCTTTCTACACACTCTACGAGTACAGTCAACACATTAACGACTTAATCAAGGAGCTCACTGCCAACTCGAGAGAGAACAAAACCCGATTGGCCACCCTGCTGAAGTTCCGCCAAATCCACCGCGTAGCAGGCCTGTCAGACACACGCCTGCTGGCCTTGCGTGACAAACCGAGGCAAGACTTCATCATCCGTCTGCGCAATCTGCTGCAGGGCGATTACTCTCGTGAACATCTCATTCGCGAGCTCTACAGCATACTCGAGCACGACAGCGAGCTCAATCACGCCGAAATCGACATCATTTGCCGAGGGCTGAACGCCTGGTGTGGCGTGAGAAACAGTCACCGCCCCGCCGGAGCTGTGGCGCGCCTGTACCTGCGCGAATTCCAAGGTGGCAAAGAAGTGCAGCTTTCCTCCCCCATGGAGCATGACATCTCGGTGCACTACCCGCACCTCAGGCGCTTTGTGTCGGCGGAATGTGCCATCAACGGCACTGTGGCCAAAATGCTCTCTTTCCACATGAGCTGGAACAATCGTGCGCTGAACCGCTTGCTGTGGCGCGCACCCGAGAAAGCCGTTATTCTGGCGCGTCACATGCAACGCCCCGGTTATGACCTGCTGGAGCACAAGCCCGATGCACTGCGCCGCTACATGCGATTCTGCGGCATTGCTCAATACCGCCAATCAGCACTCGAAGTTCCGGAGTGCTGCACAAGCGCACTGGACATACGGGAGAACGGCTCCGTTAAGCTCGTGAGGGAGCAACTCCAACAGCTACCGACTGAGCTGCGTCCGCTGGCTCCGCGCTGCCTGCTGGCCACCGGTCAGCGGAACGAGCCGGTGTGGGAGCCTGTCACCATCTCCCCGCATACCCCTATCTCCCCCTCCTGGCCCGATGCCTCGGCCGTGCAACTTCCCCATTGGCGCAACAGCCTGATAGGTCTGGCAGACAAGGCTGATGTGCAGCAAGCCTTTGAAAAAGAACTGCAACTGCTCACCACACAGACAGAAGCGCTGAAAAAACACCACGGCACAGGGTACCTGCTGGCACGCGCGCTCAATGAATGTGAGCGCGTACGCCCCAACCGGCAGGACCTCATTACCCCGGTCTATGTGCGTATAGCCCTGCGATTTGAACAGGATGGCGTCACACTCAGCTACCTGCCCGATGATGACAGCTTCGGCATCACCACCGATGACGAGGAAACCGCCCTGCCCATCCTCAACACAGCGCAGCACTTCATTCCGCAGCATTTGCACCGCCTTACCCTGCTGCTGGCTCTGTTGGAAAAAGAAGGGCGTACTCAGGAACTGGAGCAGGCCTGCGCCCAACTGGCTCGAGTACTCAACCGCAGCAACCTGTGGCCACTCATCATTTGCCAGCGAGAGTTGCGTGGGTTCAGCACCCGAGCCCTGCTCACCCTCTTCGCTCATTATGAAGGCGAGGATGATGCCCTCTTCGATTACGGCGAGGCCATGGGGCTGCGCCATGAAATGAGTATCGCCCGACTGGGGCACGAGGATGAACTGGGGGACAACCTGCTGCGTGCTGCTGCCATCAGCGGAGCCCTTCCCGCCGATGAACAGGAGCGACAGCAAGCAATCGAATCCTTCATGGAGATGGCACGCGAGCACGCCTTCGATTCCAATCCCCGACTGACCGGAGAAATCCTGTTGCACCTGCTGCGCTGGGGTGTCAGTGAACCGCTCATGCAATGGCAGGACTGCCCGGTTCGCTATTTCCGCGGGCGCTATGCCACAAACGGGCTTCGACTCATACGCGCCTACCTGCAGAACAACCGCCGTCAGGATGCCGAGCGCCTGCTGGCTGCCATGGGGGCAGATGCCGAAACAGATACCACACCGGCCTACCGTATGGCCTGCGCGCTGATGGCGCAGGATTCCGCCACGGCAGCCCGACTGCAAAAGGACGCCCTGCTGCTGGCCATGCTCCACCGTCATATCGACTACACCACCTATGCCGATTACCTGACCGAGCTGGCCGTTGATGGCGATGAACACAACTACATCATGCGTACCGAACTGATGTTCAGCAATGGGCGCTCTGCCGGTCTTACGCCTGAGCTGGGGTTCAGCTATGCCCGCAACGGCCGCTGGGACTCTGCCCATTTTGTATTTGAATACATGCTCACACAGGGGCTCACCACCATTACCCCATACGGTACCACGCCCAATCAGGCTCACATGTATTATTACCGCGCCTACGCCGATATCTGCCGCAGCAAAGCAGAAAACAAACCGGAACTGACCACGCAGGCTCTCGCTGCTTTGGCCGGAACCCCGGCAGAAACAGTGGCGAAAGAACTGACGGCCCTCCCCGCCAAGGGGAGCGACACCACAAATACTGCACCCGCCACACCGCCCCACACGGCACCGAATGACCTGCTGGCAGCCCTGCCTCCACGCACTTGGAAGCTCAAGAACGGCAGTAGTATCGAGGGACAACTCATCGGGCTGGGCCGCGGTAAATACATTACCCTGCGCCTGAGCGATGGCAGTGCACGCATGTTCCCCATGGGTGAAATCGCCGGCAATGAATTACCCTATTTCAACAACTGGAGCAAGGCCAACGGTATACAGAACTGGAATCACAAGCCCTCCGAAACCAACCACGTCTACAACGTGAAAACAGCCGGCCGCCCCGTTGGTGCTATGCCGGATTTGGAACACCCCGGTTCATGGTACATGGCTGTGGTGGGAGAAAACGGTTCTATTCACTGGCTGCGTACCTGGGGGCTCACCGGCAAAGAGGCAGAACTAGCCGCAACATTCTGCAAGGACAAAGTCAAGAGCTTTGCCGCCGGGCTCAAGTTGGCAGATTCCCCGCAGCAGGCACTTCGCATGGCTCAGGAGCACCGCCTGCCGATTCTGCTGGTCAGCACCATATCAGCCATGGGTGGGTTCAATGATATCGGGGGCCTGATTCAGTATATGCAATTCCACCCACAGGCGACAGCCGCCTGGGCTCAGCAATATGTCATTTTGCCTGTCACTCCGCCCATGGGTAAAGAGCGCCCGCTGCGCTACCCGGAACAACAGCGCAACGAATTGCTGGAACTGGAGCGCGTGTTCACGCCCGGCGTCACGGCAGAGAAATCGCATACAGGGCGCATGCTCGATGCAAGCCTTCAAAAGGGTGGCAAGATAAACATGTGCCTGCTGAGCCCGGGCAAAGCCATCAGCTACACCCTGGCACCCGATGTCACCGTAGCCCCGGCTGATTTTTTACGCAACGGACCGGAACTCCCGGAGCAGGAATCAAAAAATAAATAACCATGAATAGACACCTCATTTTCCCTCTTATTTTTGCAGTCTGCCCTGCCATTGCCGAGCAGGCAGCTCCCAATCCGGTGCAACGCTTCGAGCAGGCCAGGCTGGAATATGAAGCCCTGCAAACGCTAGCTCACATACGAGCCATCCTTTCCCGCGAAAGCGATGAGTTGCTGCAGCCGGTCAATCAGGAGCTTTTTCTGCAAGCCTTTCGTGCCCAACTCAGCACCGGCGGCGACATTCCCTTCGAGCGTTTGGCTCAACATGCCCGACAACGGCAAAAACACATTGATGCTCAAATCAAAGCTGCCGACTTTCTCACTCCTCACGCGGCGCAAGCGGGTGTAACGGTTCTGCCGAACGGCCTGCAATATGCCACCTTCAGCCTGCCCGTCAAAGAGCAGAACTACAAGGCCCGGCGTGCTCACGACCTGCAGGCCTGCGTTCCCGGCACAGAGCTGCACCTGTCACTCATGGCTACCCCCACAGTGGTAGATGATGCCCTGTACGAAGTTCCCCGCGGTATCGCCTGGCAATTTCTGATGCCGGTGGAACTTCTGGATACCGCCGATGCGGCCTCTTTAAAGAAAGCCGGTATTCATACCATCGAGATTCTGGCTGTACGTGAGAGCCTGAGCGATGAACTGCGCCAACAGGCAAAGGACTATTTTGCCGGCAGGGAGCCGAAACTGCCCGCCATTTCCCTCGAAACTCCCGAACTGCATGCCGAGCGTTCCCGGCTCATGGGTATGCTGGTCGCAGCTCAACTCGATGAACCTTCCGATTTATTGCTCAATCGAGTGGAAGAATTGCTCGCCCGCACGGATATGACAGATGAAATGCTGGAGGATGAAATCAGCACCGCCGCCACACGCTACAATAAAGCCCGAGAGGAACTGCGCCGTATGCAGCACAGGCAGATTGCCGCCGATATCATGCAATTTCAGCGCCAACTGCCCGGTACCGTAACCCTGAGCAACGGCATACTCTGTCGAGCCCATTCCGGCTCAACGGCAGATATTCCCTTCATGCAGGCCCGCTACATTGAAGAAGAGGAACTGGGCTCCGAAATGTACCTGCGGGTGCGGGACCGCATTATCAATGCCCAAAACGATCTGCCGCAGTTAATCCTTCAGGTTCAGGCTGAAATTCCGGTCGGCAGCTCATGGGAACTCATCATACCGCCCAACATGCGACCTGAACATGAGGAGCTACCCATGCTCTACCGCATACGAGCCACCCGTCCGCAGACGAAAAAGCAACCCCCGCTTCTGCCGGATACCGTCTGAACGAACAGTTTTCACCGACAAGCAGAATGACCGAGAGCCTGCCCGCTGAATGCAGCAGACAGGCTCTCACTTTCGGGTATTGTCGGGCTCTCTTCAGACTACTTATGGGAAATATTACAACTCCTGCAAGCGCTGCAGAAGGTAGGCGGGCAGAGCAGCTCGCTCCGCCTGGGTATTAATGCCGTAAACAACCGGCTCTTCACCGGATTTCGGCTGAACCGCCAACGAAAGTTTGCCGTTTTCAGACCGCAACTCAACGTCCCCGTCCTTATGCGGCAGCACCAAACTCATCTCCACGGACTGCCCCTGCAGCCATTGGCTGTGGCCGCTGGGCACCGCTCGTGCCAGCATGAGCAACTCGCGCAAATCAGCCTGCACCTGAGCACTATTCATACGGTACGGCAGGCGTGACAGCTGGATTTTCAAGCGACTGCGAGCCTGTGCAAACTGTAACTGCACTTCAGGACTAAGCCCCGGTGCCGGTTCAGCCACTCGCTCATCGGCCGGCTTACGTCCCTGAAGTTCCACCAAGGTCGTCAGTCGACGAGTACCCCGCAGGTACTGTACACGCACCACATCACCGGGGGCGAACTCAGCCAGTGCGCCTTTCAGCTCAGTCGCTGTCGGGGTAGGAATACCCTGCACGCTCACAATCACATCACCTGACTGCAGCCCGGCTAACTGTGCCGGGGTCTGCACTGCGACACGATTCACAGCCACTCCCTGCCCGGCATGTTCCTTTTCAGGAACCACACCGAATACAGTTCCTCTCCCGCCGGCCGCCTGTACAACAGACAGGCAGGACAGCAACAGGCAGAGAATGGCTGTGGGGTTGTTCGTCATATCACATCATCGGGCAGCTGAGATTTTTCGGGTTCCTCTACTCGAATCACCAGTCGAGAGCGGTCAGCGCTCTCCATCACAAAAGTATCGCAGCGAACGGCTCCGCGACCGTCCTCGGCAGCCGTTACCTGCCGGCTCATCTTAACCATTGCCACAGCCTCCGTCGCCTTATCGGTCGGCATGAAACGAATTAATACCCCCGCCAGCAGCACGACAGCGGCCGCCACACCGGCCCAACGGCGTACATACACACGGGGCGTACGGGTTGCAGCGCCCTGCATGCACAGGGGCAGACGGCGGCGCATATCACTCGACATGGGGGCGGCCGCATATACTTCCCGCAGTTCCCGCTCCAGAGCGACATCGGCCTGCAGCTCGGCAGACTCCTGCTCCATGGCTTGCAGCATGCGCTGTCGCAACTCCCCGGGCAGTACGGAGGAAGCGAGGTGCGACTCGTCCGCCTGCTCCATAGCTCGGAGCAATTGCGTCCGCAAGCCCCCCAACATGACAGCGGGAGCATGTTCACGGGCAATCTCGTGTAAATCTATGGAATTCTTCTTCATGATGGCGGATTAAGTTCTTCTTGCAGTTGTTGACGGAATATGCGCAGGGCAGCACGGTAACGGGAGGCCACCGTAGCCGGGTTCTCGCTCACGATTTCAGCGATTTCGCGGAAGCTGAGTTCCTCCCACACATGCAGCACGACGACCTCAGCATAATCAGGACGCATACGGCGCAGCACCCGCTCCACACATCGCCGGCGGTGCTCAGCATCTGTCGGGCTGGTAAGCCACGGTCTGCTTTCATATACGGAGTTTTGCTCGGCAGCGGCGGCAAACGCCGTAGCCTGCCTGCGGGTACGCGAGCGGTACAAATCAGCCGCGCCATTGCGTATGCAACTGATGGCATAAGCAGGCCACTCAGCCACCCCCTTGCGAATCTCTCCACGCCTGACCGCCCCCACCAATTTCACCAAAGCCCCCTGCAGCACATCCTCGGCATCGGCCTCGCAGGTGGTACGCTGGCGAGCATAGAGCAGCAAACGGTCGCCATACACGGCCAACCAGTCAGCCCAGTCCGGCATCTTGCCATTCTGAGCCTCATTCCCGAAAGCTGTTGATTCATTATCCATCTTGCCTACACACTATAGACGCCGCTCATGAACCCATTTATGAAGAAAACAAGTATTTTTATAAAAAAATCCATTCAACGCGCAATTTTACATTTGGCATCACCACAGGTCAAACATATAATGCAGCTGACAGCCCGAAACTTATTTAGAAAAAATCTGTAGAATGAACAGGAACTCCAACGTTCCATCAGTTATATGAAACGCCTTTTCCCCATAGCCATCGCCATGCTCGGAGCCACCCTCATTGCCCCGAATTGCGCCTACGCGCAGGATACCCCCGCAGCCGCAGAGGTTGAATCCACCGAGTCCGCAGAAACCACCAAGACAGTGAGCGTGCCCGACATGCTCAAGGAGGTTAAGTTTTTGACCAAGGCCAAGCCCAAGAAAAAGGTAAGCGTGTACTTCTTCCTGCGATCCCACTCCAAGTGCGGTTTCTGCCGCAAGATTACCCCCGAAATGAACGAGCTTTACAAAGCCATGAAGGGTAAGGGCGCCGAGCTTATCATGCTCAGCGGCGACAGCGACCTTAAGCTTGCGAAGGAATGGGCAACGGAAGCCGAAATGTCCTACCCCATCGTTACACAGGAGACCGCCGGCGCCATCACCGTTCCTGCCGGTGGTAGCGGTGGCACCCCCAACATCGTTGCCGTGACTCCCGATGGCACCGTGCTCGAGAACGGCTCCGGCGCCAGTTCCTGCACCCGAATTGCCGGTTCCTGGAAAGAGCTGGTAAAGGAAGCTAAGAAGGCCAAGAAAGCAGCTGCTAAAAAGAAAGCAAAGAAGAAGGCCAAGGCTGCCGAAGCAGAAGAACTTTCCCTCGACTGATTCTGCCGTCAGAACAAGCATTTTTTCAGGCGCTCCCGTAACGGGAGCGCTTTTTATTTCGCTTGCCATATTGCCTGCATTGTGCTACCCTCTCGCGCGTACAAATTTTACGGCATTGTTATGATTGAGAACGAGTACATCAGCATCGACATTCGCACCGCCGGGCGCAGATTTTCCGGCGTAACGGTGCGCGACAAAGTAAACGGGCGCAGCTACGATCTGGGCAAAGAGGTATTCACCATTCAATTGCAGGAGGCCAAGACAGACGAGGCTTGCTCCAAAAAGGAATACACCGATGTATGCCTGCCGCTGAGCGCTCAAGATTTGATGTGCGGTGAGGTGAGCGTGAGCAGCATTGCCGCCTGCCCCGAAGGTCGCCGCCTGGTCGACCGCCGTGCCGGGCAGCGCGCTACTCTGCCCTTTGCCGTAACGACTGATGGCTACAAGCTGGAGTGGTGGATTGAACTGCGCGAGGGGCAGCCCTATTGCCGCGTGGGGCTCAATATCACCCCCATGCAGTTTGCCATGCCCGCCCGCAAGATTACGCTGCTGAATGTGCAGGCTCCCGAAGCCCGCGTGGAGGGCAGTGTGAAAGGCGCTCCCGTGGTGGCTGCCGGTAACCGCCTGTTCGCCGGTGTGGAAAGCCCGCTGAGCAAGGGCGAGGTGACCGCCGAGGGCTTTGCCTGCTCGCTGGAGCGCACCACCCACCTGCCGGCCCGCACACAGAGCAGCATTTCTGCCGTGCTGGGTTTCTGCACCCCCGGCCAGCTGCGCCGTACCTTCCAGCTCGCCTACCTGAATGAGGAGCGCGCCCGCCCGTACTTCCCCCTGTTCAACTACAATACGTGGTACGACATCGGCTACTTCTCCCGCTACTCCGAGCAGGACGTGCTCGACACCGTGAGCATCTTCGGTGAGGAGCTGGTACGCAAGCGTGGCGTGGTGATGGACTCCTTCCTGCTCGATGACGGCTGGGACAACACCGAGACACTGTGGCAGTTCCACGATGGCCTGCCCAACGAGTTCCGCGACATCCGCGCCCTGATGGAGAGCTACGGCTCTGCCCCCGGTGTGTGGTTCTCTCCCTGGGGGGGTTACGGCCAGCCCAAGCTCAACCGCATTGCCGCTGCGGGCGATACCTACGAGACCAACGAGCGTGGCTTCGCCCTTTCCGGCCCGAAATACTACGAGCTCTTCCGCGATATGTGCCTGCACATGATTCGCGAGCACGGGGTGAACCAATTCAAGCTCGACGGCTGCTCCGGCATGGCCGATCCGGCCCCGGGCTCACGCTTCGGTTCGGATTTCGAGGCCGCTATCTCGCTGATTGATGAGCTTCGCGCCGAGAAACCCGACATCTACATCAACCTCACCACCGGCACCTGGGCCAGCCCCTTCTGGTTCGGCATTGCAGACTCCGTATGGCGCGGCAACTGGGACCACGACTTCTGCGGCGTGGGTACCGCCCGCCAGCAGTGGATTACTTTCCGCGATGCGATGATTTACGCCCACAACGTGAAGATTTCCCCGCTCTTCCCCATCAACTCGCTCATGACCCACGGCGTCATTTACAACAAGGGCGCCCGCGGGCTGATGACCACCGAGGCTGATGACCTGGCAGATGAAATCTGGAGTGGCCTCGGTCTCGGCACCCAGATGCAGGAAATCTACATCACTCCCGCTATGCTGAAAGACCACGAGTGGGATACCTTGGCAGCCGCAGCCAAATGGACGCGAGCCAACGCCGATACCATGGTGGACAGCCACTGGGTAGGCGGTGATCCTGCTGCGCTCGAGACCTACGGCTTTGCCTCCTGGAGCCCGGCCAAGGGTATTCTGGTGCTGCGCAACCCGAGCGATGTCGAGCAGGAGTTCAGTTTTGACCCCGCCGCCGTGTTCGAGCTGCCGCTCGGCGCCCCGCTGCGCTACAGCCTGAGCTCGCCCAAGGGTGACGCCCTGCCCGCCACGGCTGAGGCCGGTAAAGCCACTCAGCTTACGCTCAAGCCCTTCGGCGTGCTTATCATCGAGGCTACACCGATGGCATAAATACGCTGTTACCTTACCGATATTTCACGACCGCTCACACCGACAGGTGCGGGCGGTCGAACTTTTGACGCCACTGGGGCCGCTCTCAATCCTGCCGCAGCTCCATGCGGCCATTCGGGTCTGGCTGTTGCTGCTCGGGCAGGCACCACATGACAGCCTGCCCCACACCGCTCACCAACAAGACACCACTTGCAAAACCCACGAAAACAGCCCCGCCGGCAATATTGAGCGGAACATCAACACATGCAAATGTCGCAGTGGCCAAAGGATAGGCATATATCGCGTGGGGAGTGAGCTCGCGGCTGTACGAGTTTACAGCCGGCCTCGGGCTTACCATATTCTCGCCCATCGGATAGGCGCGTGTATCCTTCAGCTTCAGGGGCTTCCAGTCACGGGCATCCACCAATCGCAGGCAGCCGTCCTTATCTGCCCGCAGCTCACTGTACACCTCCTCCCCCATGGTTCCGGGCTTCATCTCGTAGCGCTCGGGGTCTGGTTTAGCAATAAGAAAGGGATTCTGCACATAGGTTCGGCGGAACTTCGCGCGGTGCCCCTTCAGGTATTTCTTCCCCCCGTGGCGGTAGTAAACTTCCCCTTTCGTCTTCTCCACGCCATCATATTCAGCGCCCCAATCTGCAATATCCTGACAAAAATTCGTGCAAGAAGCCGACAATATCGGCAGCGCAATACAAAGAGATTTGCAGACATCAGATAGTTTCATGATGCAATCCTATACCCTTACCCTCACTGAGTCAAGCACAATCCACACTTTCGGCTTGCTGAGCAGGGCGCAAGTGTGATATAAAAAACAACATGGCAAAAGAACTTCCACCCCTTGCGCCCGTTCCTGCGCCACCACTCACGCTCAAAATGGCATTGTGGTGTTATGTGCTGGTTCCGGCCCTCTGCTGTCTGCTGTGGTGGGGTATGTACCACGTCATAGTACAGGAGGAGTGCGAACGCTTATGGTACAAGCAAGCAGCCCCGTGGATAGGTGGTCCCATGCCACAAAAGATGCAGCAATCCGGCTACGGTGCCATCACCGTTTATGGGGAAGAAGAACTGAGCCACCGCATCATCATGACCTTTTCCATGGAGCCCTCTGCAGAACTGCCGAGGGAATGGGACCTTGACTATCTGTGCCACCTGCCGACCGAGACTCCCATCGCCGGTTATATCAGCCCTTTCATGATACGCCACGACTCTTACCCCTACGGCGGACATCCCACCCTGCTACGCTACGCCGATGACCGCTGGGTATACTACCTGAGCAGACCTCTCTCCTATTCAGAGCTGGCAGAACTGCCACCTTCTGCAGAATTACCGCCCCCGCCGGTCATACGCCACAATAATATCATCGCCACCTTGCAGCTCATTATTCTCTTTTTACTCCCCGCCCTGGCATGCAGTCTCCCCCTGCTTTGGGGTGCACGTCACACGCGCTACACCGGCACGGTAGGGCGCAGGCTGGCCATGTACGGTGGCCCCATCTTTTTCTGGGTCTTGCAAGGTTATCTGTTCCATGATATGAGCTACTACCTTGGCTTTGCCTCATCGGCGTTTATCAGTCCTCCGGCCATTGGCATGAGTATCATCGTCGTCAGTGCTCTCTGGGTGGCGGAAATAGCTCGCAAACAGATTTTCTGTAAGCACCTCTGGCATATCACGCCAACAGAAATCGCCGCCCTGAAACACAAGGTGGAAGCTGCCGAGGCCAAGAGTTCAGCCCACCGTCAGGCTCTCTTCCACGGCAGCCAAACCACTATCCATAAGCAACAAGGCAAAAAATAATTCTCGACCGCCCGATAAAGCTCAGACAAGCATAGAGATATCTACTTCATAATGAGAAGGGGCATCATTCCTGCGCTCCAAAAACATAGTCATGTACACAGGAGCGTATGTAATTTTGCCAACTTTTTTCACATTGTCATTGCATAGAACCAAAGCCTCGGGCAAGGTATAGTCAGCGCAGTCCAAAATATTGGCCAAGGCTCTGTGCTGAACATAATCCTTACCGGATTTCACTTCAATGGGCAATACGTTACCATCCAGTTCGATAACAAAATCCAGCTCGCCCCGTTTCTTATTATTATAATAGTAAGGCTGAATACCATGAGCCACTAACTCCTGAGCCACAGCATTTTCATACACAGAACCGAAATTAATATTTTTATCTCCCGTAAGTACGCGCAACTGAATTCCCTCTGCATACTGGGAGGCCAGTAACCCCACATCGCTCTGAAACAACTTAAACAGATTCCGTGAGCGAGCCAGCAGCAGGGGCACTTTTGGCTCTTCAACGTTATACACCGGCAATGCCACTCCCGCGTTCTTAAGCCACAGAAAATCATTCTGGTAGCGTTCAAACTTAGCGTTTTTATTCAAGCTTTTCAGTATAAAACGTTTATTTGCGGCATTCAATTCCGGGGGGATAAGCTCAAATATCTCGCTTAAGCTCAATTTTTGTTTCGGAGCATACTGAGCTATATCCCGTTTGTACAGGTGAATAATATCCTGTTGAATTTCCATAACCTGCCCCAAATCACGTGTTGTAATATACTGATTGACAGCAGCCGGCATACCACCAACAACAAGATAAAGACGGAACAGTTCCATGATTTTTCCATGAACGAACGAATCCACCGGAGTCCGTGTTTCCCACGCATGCCGTAACGACTCCAAAACTTTTTCAGTTATACCCACAGCTGATATAAACTCCACGAAATCGAGCGGATACATCTGTTGCACGCCCATGTACCCCACCGGCTCCGAACGTAAATCGCGCAGTTCCACCCCCAGAAGGGAACCACTCAGAATATAGCGATAAGAACCTTCTTCTACCAGAAATTTAATTGCAGTCACAATCTCCGGGCACAACTGCACCTCATCAAAAAATATCAGGGTCTTGCCCTTTATCAATTTTACGCCCGGCATTGCAGAAAGACGCTCCAGAATCACCCGACTGTTTTTGGCACTGCGAAATATCTGTATTGCATCCGGATTATCTACAAAATTAATCTCGATGAAGCTTTTGAACCCCTTCCCGAACTCGCGTATGGAAAAGGATTTTCCCACTTGGCGCGCCCCGGTTATCAGCAAAGCTTTACCGGTAGTCTCATAGAAATGTTTCAAATAACTGTCTATCTTACGTTTAAGCATAGGCCTTCCTTTTTTCCAAGGTTATTTTAGCCTATTTCTGCCACTTTTCCAAGACAAAAATGAGCTTTTTTGCCATTTTTCCAAGATAAAACACCCCCTTTTTTGCCGTTTTTCCAAGATTTCAGCTCTGAGCGGGGTAAACATCGGCATTGACAACAGGCGGGGTGTATGCTACAACTAAACCCACCATGAAGCCCGCTACCGCGACCATACTCTCCCTGCTCTGCCTGCCGCTCAGCTCGTGCCTGTTCCAAACGCACAGCAAAATTTACCAACTCGGCTGCGAGTATGAGGGTGTGAGCATTCTCGACCGGAATACCTGTTACCGTATCAACGGCAGGGACTACATCAAAGGACAGCGCACCAGACTGACAAACCATTATGATTCCTGGTGGTTCGACCCCTGCGAGGGCTGCTACTACCGCCCCATCGAGGGTACACAGGGTGAAATTGTCTACCACGAAGTTTACCACGAGAAGGGCGATAAATACACCCATACCCGGGGCGAGTGGATAACGCTCGATACGCCCAACGCCCGGCCCCGACAAATAGACGGCGAACTGATAGGGCTACCGACCCACTACCCCACCAAGCACAGCGAAATCTACACACCATGGGCGCTACTGACCACCCCGGCGGCTCTGGCGAGTGCCATCGTCATCGACATCCCCGTCACGCTGGGCTTCTTCACCGTCGGCGGGCTGTATCACCTTACCGTCGGTCAGCAGCAACAACCAACCACTCCCGAAAAACCATGATTTATCTCGAAGAATTCAGCATCCTCACCCCCGAACAGGAAGAGAGGTGGCTGCACGATAACTATAACCTTCACTGCACCAGGCAGTACTACCCCTTCCGAGTGTTTGAAACTCCGCTGCCCCAACTGAAATTGGGTAACATCACCATACTATACGGCGGCAACGGCTCAGGCAAGACCACCCTGCTCAACCTCATGGCTGAAAAACTACGCCTGCCACGCAGCACCCCCTTCAACCGCACACCGTTCTTCGGCGATTACGTAGAAATGTGCCGCATACGCATGGCGGGTGAGGACACCGGCTACCCGGAAAAAATCCCCTACGAAAGCCGATTTATCGGCAGCGATGACGTCTTTGAGCACATCCTGCGCCTGCGTGAACAGAACGATGCCCGCAACCTTGCCGCCGAGCGCGCCGGCCGTCAATGGGGCACAGAGCAATGGCGCCCCATGAAACTGAACTCCGTTGAACAGGGCGGGTACGATGCCTTCATCACCCACATGAAAGCCCGCCACAGCACCCGCAGTCGCTTTGTCCGCCAACGGGCCGAAGCCGCAGAGCGAGAGTACTCCAACGGCGAGAGCGCCTTCATCTACTTCACACAGGCCATCGCCGAGCGCGGGCTCTACCTGCTCGACGAGCCCGAGAACAGCCTGTCCCCCAACCTGCAGCTCGACCTCGTGGACTTCCTTTCCTCGAGCGCGGTCTGTGGAGCCCAGCTGGTGATTGCCACCCACTCCCCGCTGCTGCTCAGCATAGAAGGCGCGCGCATCTACGACCTCGACCACAGCCCCATAAGCCTTCGCCCCTGGTACGAGCTGGAGAACGTACGCCTGCTCTTCCACTTTTTCAACGAGCACCGCAGGCTTTTTTCAGACTGATCCCCGCGCCCTCAACATTCAACATTCAACATTCAACATTCAACATTCAACATTCAACATTCAACATTCAACATTCAACATTCAACATTCAACATTCAACATTCAACTTCCAACTTTCAACATTCAACTTCCAACTTTCAACTTTCAACTTTCAACATTCAACATTCAATGTTGCCACCCCATGATAACAAATTCCTGGCTGGCAAGGCAGCGAGGTTCTGAGCCATCTGCCGGTCTGTACCATATTTCCCATACAGCCGCATAGTACTCGCCCCAATCACCACTGATAACCAGTAAGTCCTCGTCTGCTGCCACACTGCAAACATTCCCCAGCGGAACTACCGGCAGTGTTTTGCTGTGAAATGCCACCGGCTTACCGGTCGTATACTCGTGGGCACGAAGTTCAACGGTACCGTCCTTGTATTCAGCAGGCAACACCACAAGGGCCTGATAACAGCCGCCACTGTCTTCATCCCACAGGCAGAGGAATGGCCGCTGCGGCAACGGTGGCAGCAGGGAATCCAACTGCTCACGAGTGGGGTTCTGTGCCAGGGGTAACAGCGCATCATTCAAACGCTGCAACTGCCCCGCCACCACATTCGGGCGCACCTCCTCCTTGCTCCACTGATAATGAGGATTATAAACCGCCGACCAGCCATTCTGCAGCGGCACCTGCCAACGATAGGGAGGAAGCTCGCTTTGCCTTATCAGCTGCCTGTCCTCCCGAACCACTTCCATTACCTTTTTGCCACGCAGGGTACGCAGCAGGTAACTCTGTGGGTCATGCTCGTGAGCCAGAAATACCCTACTACTCCCGCCCAGCAGCGGGGAATTGAAGCGCGGATTGGTAGACTCGGCATACAGACAGCGCAACAGGTACTCCTGCAGCAGCCCGGGAGCCTGAGCACTCAGCTGCTGCAGAGCCGGCACCTGTGGGAGCTCCTGCAAATTCGGCGCCGATGGCAGAGCCGGCTTCATGTCACGCAGCTGCAACACTCGCAGGGGAGCTCCCAGATTCTCGAAAATAACCAGCTCTCGCGGCAGCACGAACTCACGCTCCCGAGGAATCTCCAGCCCCCTCGCATAGGGGTCAGCCCCGCCACCCAGAAAACAGAAGAATGCCATGAGCAGGCACAGCACCAGACTACCCACCGCACTCAAACCGCTGTATATCCAGGTGAGCACAAGGTGCCCCCACCGCGCATGAAGGCAACAACGCACAGTCTGAGCCACCAACCAGCACAACGCACCAAGTACAGACAACAGCACCACCGCCCCCCATATCACCATGGGTATTCTCCATCCGGGTGGAGCATCATAATCATAACCATTAGCCCGCAGGTTATAGTCTGCCACAATGCAGAACAGCATGAACGCCGTCAAATTGCCTGCCACAGCCAGCGGCACCACCCAGCTGCGGTTCATCAATCGGCAGAGTATTCGGTAACAACGATACATAACAAGGGTAACATCAAGGGTTATCATCCGGTCATACACCCTCTTTCCCGGTGCAGCAGCTATGTTGGCAATACAATCGGGCAAAGAAAGCTCACGCCCGTATGTTAGCAAACCACCGCAGATAAAGCAAGCAATTTGCAACAACGCCCGATACAAAAACTATTGAACGTATAGGAACGTCAACGTATATGCTCTCGCCCTCCTGAATTGCAGATTGTAATACCTCACCTGCCATTCACTCTCTTGTATTCACGCTCCAGCACGATAAGAAATTCGCTGTCAGGTTTCAGCTGAGATCCGACACTGACTTTCCAACCTTCACGGGCATAGGCATTGAGTACATAAGACAATGATTCGGCATTTACCCGTCCTGAAAGCTTTGGGTCATTGGCATCCAACACCTTATATTCCACACGAGGCATCATGGATCCGCTGGTAATCGCGGGCTTGCCTGCAGCCGGGGCCGGGGGTCCCGACGGCGAACATGCAGTCGGCTTCGCGGACTTATGACCGACAAGCGCCCACTTGAGCAGCGATTTTTCCGGGCTTACCAGTCGCACTTTGTTGCAGTTGGCGCGCGCCTCGCCCACTGTCAGCGTCTGTCCGGTTCGGGCATCAGCCAGCAGGTGATTATCTGTTATTCCCGGAATAGTAAGGATGGTGCGCAGCGGAACATGTTTGCGGCTCCAGGAATTGCTGGTAACATCGAGCAGGTAATAGGTATTCATGAAATGATTGCGGGTCGGGGTGAACTACGGGCATTATGCCATGTTATTCTGACCACACAATCTAATTTTATAACAATTGGAACACGATGCAATTCCACGAATTACGCCGACTTATACACCACCTATCTGCCGGATAATCTCCGCTGTGGCAGCGGCTATGTTCGCCTGCTGCAATAACCAGGACACTATCACCACGCGCTCCGCCCCGGCAGCCAGCACCTGCGGCAGCGTATCGCCATTGACACCGCCTATGCAGAACATCGGCATATCGCCCACAGCGGCGCGCACGGCGGCAATATCCTGCAGACCAATGGCAGCACGCCCGGGCTTGGTACCCGTGGGGAACAACGGGCCGAAGCCTATGTAGTCGGCCCCCTCCTCGCGCGCAATCTGAGCCTGCTGCGGGCTGTGCGTGGAGCGCCCCACCAGCACCCCGGGTCCGACAATGCGGCGCACCTCAGCCAGCGGGCCGCCATCCTGCCCCACATGCACGGCATCTGCCCCTATGGCAGCGGCCATATCGGGGTAATCATTCAGCACAAAAATACAGCCATGCTCACGGCAGATAGCCTGCATCTCAACGGCTAAGCTCTGCACCAACGGCAGCTCCACCCCCTTGGCCCGCAACTGCAGAATACGCACTCCGCCCTCAATGAGCGCACGTGTCACGGCCCCCACCTGCGGCGGAGCCACATATCCCAAGTCCACTATGCCATACAAACGACAGGATTGAAGCACACTTTTCATGCCCCCTACTCTGCCATAAAATCAGACGAACGACAAGCAAAATCTACAATCTACAATTTACAATCTACAAAGTATTGAGCTAGGCGGGCTTTCGCCCACGGCAATGCGTGGCCTATACCACCGTTCACCCCCCCCTCGGCATCGAGCCGAGAGCGGCAGCTTGTGCTGAGCTTTGCTATCTTTGCGCCGTAAGGCCAGGAATTCATAAATTCGTCCTTCGGAATTCGTCCCTCGTACTTTCAAAATTTTAGATTCCCCTCTTATGACATGCTCCCCGTTTGACTTTCACCCCGTCCGTCCTATGATAGAGAGTATGGAAACACTGGTATCCCGCGGCATTATCGAGTCGTACTTCAACAAGTTACAGGATTGTCTGGAGCTGGATGCCGCCATCGTGGGCGGCGGACCCTCCGGCATAGTGGCAGCCTATTATCTGGCAAAGGCCGGGCACAAAGTCGCCCTCTTTGACCGCAAGCTCTCCCCCGGCGGTGGCATGTGGGGCGGTGCTATGATGTTCAACGACATCGTGGTGCAGGAGGAAGCCCTGCCCATCGTACAGGAACTCGGCCTGACCTACAAGCCCTACCGCGAGGGCACCTATATCATTGACTCCGTACACGCCACCGCCGGACTGCTCTACAAGGCCACTCAGGCGGGTGCTGTCATTTTCAACTGCTACTCCGTCGAGGACGTCGTCTACAAGCAGGGGCGCGTAGGCGGCGTGGTCGTCAACTGGACCCCCGTTCTGCGCGAGGGCCTGCACGTCGACCCCCTCACCATCATCTCCCGCACCGTACTCGATGGCACCGGCCATGACTGCGAAATCGCCAAAACCGTTGCCCGCAAAAACGGCGTGCGACTCAACACCGCAACCGGTGGTGTCATCGGCGAAATGAGTATGGACGCCGCCGAGGGCGAACGCTCCACCATCGAAAACACCAAGGAGATTTACCCCGGCCTCTTCGTCTCCGGCATGGCAGCCAACGGCGTGAGCGGCAGCTTCCGCATGGGGCCCATCTTCGGTGGCATGCTCATGGGCGGCAAAAAAGCCGCCGAACTCATGAGCCAGGCCATCCGCGGCCAAGCCTGATGATAACCCGGCAGCCCAACTACCCTCTCATTTTCCCCTGCCCCCCTCCCAAACCGGCCATTTTGCAAAAAAAAATCAACTTTTTTACACTTTTTGCTTGCCAAAGTCCCCGCCGTAGTGTATACTCCCGCCGTTCCCACTAGGGAGCCACATCACACAACGGGGTATTAGCTCAGTTGGTAGAGCGCTTCAATGGCATTGAAGAGGTCAGCGGTTCGAATCCGCTATGCTCCACTTAATCCAAGAAACCGAATCAGAAAACAATCTGGTTCGGTTTTTGCTTTGCATTGATTTTCAATACTTACGCAAGCGTAGGCATTGCTCGCACGCAAGCCCGCGCACCGCCCCACCGGGCGCAAAACGGCTCCAAAAGCCCAAAAAGCCTAAGCATGCCTAAGCCCGTTTTCCTAAGCGCGAACGCCTTTTAGGGTTACTAAAGATGCTTCGAATCTACAATCCGTTGATTCTGTGAGCTTCCGGCTTCGAGTCAGCCCTGACGAGCTACTTTCTACGCCGTGACAGGTAGGCGGTTTTGGGGTGATGGTTATTCTGTGACAAGCAAAGATGTTTCGAACTGGCAAGCTACACAGAATCAGATGATTAAGTACCATTTTTCTCTGAATGCCAACCTAAAATGAAACATCGCTTGCAAGGGGATAAAAAGACACTTGCAAGCGATGTCCGTGAGCCGCGGCTCATTCTTGCCCTGCTTTGGGCGCATCCCAGGCTCGCAGGTGGTGTTTTGAGAATCGGATTGTAGAGTTCAGCGTTATTGCTCTTCCGTTGTCGGATTCTTTCCCTGTTCGAGCGTATTGTTTATTTGCTCAAAAAGGGAGACAATGCTGCGAGTCTCCGGAGTGTCCGTGGATTCCCATGGGGAGCGTTTGATGTTTGTGTACACATCATCAGCCTCTTTTGTTCCCTCATGCCCCAAATTGTACACCAGATATAGGGTTCTGCCCTGATTTACCGAGGCGTCAGGGTGCTGAACTTCAATTAGAGCTTCAACCTTGCGGTGGGTCACGGTAAAGGAGTCGGAACCTTCGGGAGCTGTTTCTGAGCACCATCCGCGCACAGCTAGCAGCTTACCTTTCTGCACGGGCATGGAGTACAAATCGATGGCTCCATTGGGTAAGGGGCTGTGGTCAATCAATGTATAATCAATGCCGCCGGCATAGTCCACGCGCTTAATGGCACAGGCCGGAGAAAAGTGAACCTCCTGTCCGCAAATGGCAGCGAAAGGTTCAGACATCGATAAGTCGTAGGTTGTCGTCCGAACCTGCCAGCCATTCGGTTGAGAAAAACTGATATCCTTTTTCGGAACGGATGGCACCCAGCCTTTTGGCATTTTAGCTCCGGTTATATTGCAGACTCCATCTTCTATTTCTGTACAGCTATTCACCCCCACCGCCGCAAGGCACAGGGCTGTGGTGGTCAGGATTCGGGGGATGGTGGGCATGATCAAAAAGTTTTCTTCTGAACTTGGTTAAGATGTGTATTGGGCGGTAAAGGCTCGACTCTGAAAGGTACAGACAGGCCGACCTTGTGACGCCTGAGCGAAAAATGATGTTTAGTAATGAGCTTAGCTGTACCTGCAGATGCTGTATTAAATTGGAGTTTCCATCGAGAGTAACCGTAACCGTCTCGTACCTTTCCAGATGTTGAGTTTATGCGATTTTCTTCGTAAAATTCGGCTGTTTCCGGTGAATAAACGTAATAAGATTCTTTCCATACTTGCCGATTTGTCCCCTCTGTAAAAGAACTGAGAGGGAAAGTCTTGCGGACAACATGAGAATCCGAAAACGCGTAACGCTTTTCGGCATCTTTGATTTTCAGCACCAGCACTTTGCCAACGAGAGACGGAGACGCTGGTTCTGCTGCACATAACGGACATGCTCCCGCCGCCACAAGGCACAGGGCTGCGGTGGCAAAGATTTTGGGGAAAATTGTCTTCATTATTCTCTATCTCCTTTACATGTAATAATACTTCCCGGCACCGAATCCGCAACAAAAAATTGCGAAAAGTGCGGATTTTCTAATAAATAGACGCTCGCGGCGGGCATTGTGTTGCGAGTTTCCTGCATTTTTGTTGCCGATGGCGCAAAAACAGGCTGCAAGGGGAGGATTTTCTCGAAGTGGAGCCCTTGGTCTGCCGGGTGCGGGTCATGGTCTTGCGGGTGGTGTTTTGTGCGTTGTTTACAGTTCGGCCAAAATCTTGAGGAACTCGCTCATGGGGTAGGCCCCGGTCATGCTGATATCCTTGTCTTGGAACACAAGGAAATAGCGATACCCCGGCCCGGCTTGTTCCTGCCATGCTCTGCCTAAGTGCAGCTTGGCCAGTGTCTCCTCATTGGCCAGATGGTCGCCCTTGGTCTCGATGATGACTATCTTCCCGGAGCGCGTTCTCACGATAAAATCCGGATAGTGGTTGATAAAGCCATTGATGGCGAACCCTGTTCGCGCGATATTGCGGTGCCACCACCGGATATTGGGCAAGCCGGTGATTGCCTGAATGAGCTCCGTCTCGAACTTGTTGCCGGATTCCTCAGCCTCGTACAGACTCTTGTCGTAGATGGCAGTGCTGTCGATGGGCGAGATGCTGGCCGGGAAGCTGTAGGACGGGCGGCACAGAATGCGCCCGGTTGCCAAGCGGTTATCAAATTGCTTGCGGATAAAATCATTCAGCAGGCCCACCACATGATTCTTGATGCGGGAGGCAAACCCGGATGGCGATTTCTCCAGCGAGGAGAGCTGCTCCGGCGACATGTTCTCAATCACGGCGTCAATATAGGCAGCCAGCTCGGAAGAATCCACCGAATCGAAGGAATCTATCAACTGATGGACAATCTGCTTGCATACGCGGATTTTAGCCGAAGCATCCAGCTTGGGGAACTGTTGCTTGAAATACAGCTGGGCCGATTCATCCAAGCGGAACACCTTGGGCACGCCGCCGGACTTACCTTCCTTGATGTCGATGCTGTACAGGTCATCGTCCGCGCCTTTCCAGTCGATATTGGTCGCTTGCCCTTTGAGCGAGAAACCGGATGCCAGATGTTCCTTGGTCAGCAGTACCTCCCCGGAGGAATCCAAGAACAAGCTATAGGGGGCCATCTGGTAGAACTGCGGGAGCGCAAGCCCGTTCACCTCGTCTGTGAATTCTTCATTTATCTGGAATCTGCTTTTCATATCAGCAATATCTACCGGAATATGTGTTTCTTCGCCGCCGGAGCCGGTCTGCTCCAAGCCCTGTTCAAAGTCTGCCCCCTGCTGCAAGGCTCCGGCCAACATGTCATCGACCGCCGATGTGCCTTGCTCCGGTGTACGCACGGCCACCTTGGAGGGGTCGCTGTTGATGAAGTCATCCGTGCCGGAATCCGTTCCCTCGTTTTCGGGCTCCGGCGGTACCGGCAAGGGTATAACCGGCTGGGGCTGAGGTTCCGGCTCGGGAAGCGGCAAATCCTCAGCGGAAGCCACTCTGCAATCGCGTTTTGTGAAGCCTGCATTGTTCAGGCCCGCCACAATGCGCTCCAGCGTGTTCTGGAAGTCATTGGAGGAAGTGAGCACATAGGACATGTTCAGACTGCGCCGCCCGTGCTTAACAGCCCCGGGCAAGCGGAGAATGCGGCCCACTATCTGCTCTACCTCCACTTGGCTGGTCTTGTTGGCCAGAGATGCCAGAATGTAGGCATACGGGCAATCCCAGCCCTCCTTGAGAGCGTTTACAGTGATGATGTAGCGAATCTGGCTCCCCGGGGACATCAGATTCTCTTTTTTCAGCTCGTTGATGTCCGCCGTCTTGATGGCAATCTGGTGCGCCGGGATGCCGTAGGCTACCAGCTTGTTCTTTATCTTCTCGAAGGTGGTGCTATCCTCCTTGCCCCGGGGCTGAGCCTGGAACAAGACAATGGGGCGGATAGGCAGGCCGCCGTCCCCGGCCTGAGCAATGGCATCCTGCTCCAAGCGGTCGCGCAGGTCCTTGGCATCGGCAATCACCTCCTCGATTTTGTCGCGGTTGTACACGATGACGGGGAGCTTCACCATGTTCTCACGCTTGAGCTGAATGGCATCCACATAGGAGATGATGTTGCTCTCTTCGCGGGGCGTGGCGGTCAAATCCAGCACGAAGCACGGATTGAAGCTCTGCAACATCTCTTTGCTCAGCTTACTGCGGGCATGGTGGCTTTCGTCCACTATGACAAGCGGCGTCAGCTGGTTGATGACCTGAATAAGCGCGGTTTCGTCCGTATCGGGCAACGGATTTTCCGGGGCTCCCAAGGCCTGAGAAAATGATACCAGATTGCTGTTCTCCTGACGGGATTTCAGCGACTCCTTGCGGCCACGGAAGGAATCATACGACAGCACCATGACGGAGAGCTGCTCTGTGACGGTCGTGATATTGAAATTCTCGCCATTCAAAAGCTGTTGCTTATCATAGACGGCTACGCGGCTACCAAAGCAAGTATTGAGCTTCTGCCTGTACGGGTGCTCCGGATTCTTCAGGGCCTTGAGCGTTTGCTCCAGAATGGCCTCAGACGGCACCAGCCAGACCACCACTCGCGCCTTGCCCGTGGGGAGAGCGTCAAAAATCGGCTTGATGGAGTTGCAAGCGATAAAGGTCTTGCCGCCGCCGGTAGGTACCTTGAAACAGATATGCGGCACTCCCGGGAGAATATCCTGATACGGCTTCATGCCGCCGAAGCCAACCGGGAAGCCCTTATCCTGCCAGAATTGTGTGTATGTTTCTTTGTAATCCCTAGTTGCGCAAAGGATTTCGAGAAACCTTTTCAGGTCAGCAATGACCTCTTTCTGATATCTTTTCAGTTCCATGGCATTCTCCTTACAGTTTTGTGATGTCGCGGGGTATCTTCTTGAACGTGATGCCGAAGCGGGTCAGTTCCTTTTCGCTGAGATGGCAGCGGTCTGCATAAATGACGATGCTTTCGGTTCGCTCCGGAATCGTCTCTAGGAAGTCGTAATCCAGAGCGGTGGACTCCCCGGGCTGATAGTAGAAATAGTATGATGTGCTGTTGCTGGTTCCGAGATAGTGCGGGTTGCCGTTGCCTTCTTTCGGCATGTCGCTGCGAGTCTCCATGTACCACATGTATTCCCGGATACGTTCCACCCCTACGGCCTCGTTGAGATAGCCCTCCGAAGTGAGCAAGGGAGCTCCCAGCTCGTAGAAGCTGAAATTGCCTCCAATACCAGGGATAACAGATTCTTTATTAGTAACCCCTTCTACTATTAGTTTTCCATCTTTGATTACAGGCCCTTTTATTTCATCATAGAGAGGGAGCAAATCTTCTTTTTTCGCGATAGCTTGCTCTAAAATCTTACCTGATTTCAAATCATTAATCGTTAGCTTTTTGCTGAAAATCTGAGTTACTTCTTTACCGTGTGAAGAATAGCCCACGATAACCTTTTTTAAGCGTTCAGCCGTAATCTCTTCAGCATATTCTTCTTGTTCTATCAAAATGAATTGACGCGCTACCTCCTGTTGAGCATTGATATTCAGTAGCGCATGGCCTGTTGTGCCAGAACCAGCAAAAGAATCCAAAACAATATCGCCCGGAGAGCTTGCGAAAGAAATAATATATTCTACTAAGGAAGGCGGTTTCGGATGGTCAAAAACTTTCTTTCCGAACATGTTTTTGAGAATAACCATACCATCACTATTGTACCCTTGACTGTCGAACCAAGTTTCTGGCTTGTTCACAAGAACTCGGTCAGCTGCAAAAACTTTCTGTACAGGGGCAGATTCTCCTTTTTTTCCAAAAATAATGCGACCATCTTCAATTCGCCGCTTCACTTCTTCCTCATTGAAAACCCAGTATCGGCCAACTGGAGGTAAGTATACTTTCCCGTTTTTGGGGTTAACAATAGGAAAATGTGGGCCTTCATGATTGGCCGAAAGGTCAGAAGTTGTCCAAGGCCCTCTCGGGTCATTATCCGGATTTCGGTAGGTGTTATCTATAAACTCCTCACTTTGAGGAATGCCGGGCATATTCAACAACTCAGTATTTTTGGCATAAACTACAACAAAGTCATGCACAGGGGGAATATGCCCCATATTGTTCCCATTAGTTTTCTTTTTCCATACAATGTTGGCGACAAAGTTTCTACTGCCGAAGATTTCGTCACAGAGCAATTTCAAATCGGCCTGCTCATTATCGTCAATACTGATGAAGATGACGCCATCCTCTGCCAGCAGCTTGTACAGCAGCATGAGGCGGGGATACATCATACACAGCCACTTGTCATGCCGGGAGAGGTCCTCGCCCTCTTTGCCAACGACCTCCCCGAGCCACTTGCGGATTTTGGGGTCGTTCACATTGTCATTGTAAATCCATTTTTCGATACCGGTATTGTACGGCGGATCTATGTAGATGCACTTAATGCGCCCCTCGTACCGGGGCAACAGGGATTTGAGGGCCTCCAGATTGTCGCCATGGATAATCATGTTGGGGCTGCCGTTATCCTCCGCATGCTGCCCGTTCTCATCGAAGCTATACTGCCGCTCCAGGATGCGATACGGCACTTCCTGATGATGGTTAATGACTTTGTTCTTTCCTATCCAGTCTAACGTAGGCATTGTTCTATTCTCTCTATTCTCTTTTGCCACCGCATGCTTTGCAGTTCACTCCCTGCGGTGAATCGGTAAAATGCCCCTTGTTGGAGCTGCCAAAGTACCTGCAAGTCGCGTTATGCACCTTGCCGGTACCAGAAACCCAGAAACGGCCCTCTGTGGCTTGCGGTGTTGTTTTTGTTTGTTGCCCCTTGCGCCAGTCCCACGGAGCCAAGGGATTGCCCTGTCTCCACAGCCCGGTGCGGTCTTTCCGGGCGGCTTGTTCAGCGGCGGCCAAATCTGCATCATTCGGAGCGTATTTCAGGAAATGCCACGCATAGCCGGAGCGCACCATACGCAGATTGATGTAGTCACCCCCGAGATAGACCTTGCCGATAGTCCTTCCGTATCGGTCCTGCCCGGTGACATCCACTCTAAGCTCCCGGTTATGAATCAGTCTCCGCAGAGCCTTCTTGGAAGCCTGTCCGAAGTCTTGACCGCCCTCCGGAGCATCTATCCCCCACAGACGGATTTTTTCCTGCCGGTTCCCCTCCACCAAAAGCGTAAAGGTGTCTCCATCAGCCACACCTACGCAACGTCCCGACATGCTCTCTGCAAAGACCAGAGAGCACAGTACACAATACACCACTGCAATGAGCCGGAACATAAGCGCAAAAAGCAGCGGAGCCTATGACCCCACTGTTCCGGCAGTATAAGGATTATCAAAGAAGACCCCGGACAGGCCTTCGCTGTATCAATAACTTATCGAAAAAGCCTTCTCGGAATCTCAGGATTTCGGGCAGACTTTTTATCCCCGAAAAAGCCTCGCAAATTGTAGAAACTTAGTCAGCCCCGCATTTTGATTTTGACATCTGCATTGATAAGGAAGGAACCCACATGTCATCATGAAGCAAAATCATATCGCAAAAAGCCTTTTAGCCGGAACCGGAGTATCTGAGAATGATGCCGCCCGTCTGACCTTGGAAGCAATCGAGACCCTGGGAGAATTGGCCACGGGGACAAGCCGCCCCGAGCTGGTGACTCTGCTCCGCCGGGTGATTCAGGCAGGCGTGGCAGCCGTGAAGGCGGCAGAGCATACCGTGTCCCTGAGCGTGGCCGCATGGGCAAGCGTGGAGGCCCGCAAGGACCTGCGCCCGACCACGCGCCGCGACCTCCGCCACTTCGTGCGCCGCATCCTGCGCGTGGAAGGCGCGGCGGATATGCCGCTGCGCTCCATGAGTACGGCGGATTGCAAGCGGATTCTTGCCGCCGCATTCGGTGCCAGCCCCAGCAGCTACCGCAAGGGCCGCGTGATTCTCAGCAGCGTGTTCAGCTATGGCATCCGGCAGGAATGGGCGGATAGCAACCCGGTGACGCGTATCGAGGTGCCCGCCGTGCAGGAAAAGCCCATCGAGCCGCTGACGCCGGAGGAGGTGGAAAAACTGCAAGCCACTGCCAGCCGCCCGGAGTTCCGGGATATGCGCTTCTCGCTGAGCCTGATGCTCTATGGCGGCATCCGACCCACCGAGGTGAGCCGATTGCAGGCCGGGGATATCAACTGGGAGGAGGGTCATGTCATCATACGCCCCCGCGCCAGCAAGACGGGCGGCGGGCGTGCGGTTCCCCTGCGTGGCGTGAGGGGCATCCGCAAGCGCGAAAGGTTCATCCCCCGCAATTGGAAACGCAAGTGGCAGGCCTTGCGCCGTGCCGCCGGGTTCCGCCACTGGGTGCCGGATGTCTGCCGCCACACCTTCGCCACGTACCACGCCGCCATGTTCCGGAATCTCCCGGAGCTGCAGCTGGAGATGGGCCACCGCGATACCTCGCTGCTGCGCTCGCGTTACATGGTTCCCGCCCGCCGCAAGGATGCCGCGAGCTTCTGGCAAGGTGCGGGATTGCCCCGGAGCGCAAAAAACTAGCCAAAAGCCTAGGATGCCCAGCCGCTGGAGCCCTTGGTCAGCCGGGGCTCCTTCCTACCCTGCAAGGTGGCTTTTTGGCCTGTTTGCCGCCTGCTGGGGCTCACATCAGCCCCTTTTCGCGGGCGGTGCGGGTCAATTCCTTGAGCATATCCGGGCCGAAGTATTCCCGGACGAGCGTATTCTTGTAGAACAAAGCAAAGCCGCAAACCTCTCGCCGCTGCGGAGGTTTGGGGTACAGGCATACCGCCCGGGCCGGAGGCTTGAGCAGCTGGAAGAGCTTGCGAAGCGCGGCCTCTGTTTCAGAGGGTGTCATGGCGACGTGACGCCGATTGTACACCCTCCGGGTGGATTTTTCAAGCTTGGAGCGCATGGTCAGTAGGTCTCAAAGAGAATCCGCTCCATCTCCTCCGGTGGGAGTTCCAGCAGGCGGAACAAGCGGTCTTGGATGCTGCGGGTGAATCCGAGCTTGCGCCTTGCCTCCGCCAAGGAGCGATAGGTACCATCCATGAGCTTGCGCTCCAGCATGAGGGCATTAGCGAGCGCAAGGGCCTTTTTTGTGGGGCGTTGGCCCTTTCCCAGCGGGTTCATCTCCTCCGGCGGCGGCACGGGAGCGAACACGCGGGCCGTCTTATTGTTCCGCTTCAGGATGAGCGGGATAGTCGTCTTGATTGTGGTCGTGGTAGTCATGGCACATTAAGCAGTATAGCGTTCAATACGGAGCTCATTCTCCTCAATATCGTACACAACACCCTTGAACAGGGTATGGAAGATGGCTTTGAGCGCGGGGTGGGACAAGTGGCCGACCAGCTCCCCGGCATCCGAGAGGGCCTCGCGGATGTCCAGACTGGTCAACTGCGGGTAGCGGGCTCGCACGATGGAAAGCACCGTCTCATCCTCCGCGTAGTCCACGAGCTGAGCCGCCACCACGCGCTCAATCTCTGCCGCCGGGAGGTTCGGGTACTTGCAATCTTTTCTGCGACCGGTGCGGCCTACGCAGGTATAGTACCGGTGCACAGTCCCCTTGCCGGAGGAATACGTGACACCCATCTTGCGCCCGCAACAGGGGCAATGCAGCAAGCCCTGCAAGGGGTAGCAGATATCCGGGTGAGACTTGCGGCGCGTCTGGGTCGGGTGCGCCTGCACGCCATTCCGGCCCGCCCGCCACTCAGCTTCGGTGACGAGGGCCTCATGCTTGCCGGGGTATTCCTTGCCCCCGTGGGAGATGATGCCAGCATACAGGCGTCTCTGGAGCACGAGCCGCACCTTCTCCGGCGTCCAAGGCAGCGGGGACTTATTCTGCCGGGTATGAGGCAGCGGAGCCCCGGACTCATTCAGGTAGGCCGCTATCTTCTGGGGCGAGTGGCCCTCAGCGGACATGCGGAACATGTCACGCACGAAGGGGGCTTCCTCCTCCACGGGTACCAGAGCCCGCTTGTCTCCCAGCTTGTAGCCATAGGGAGGAGATCCGCCTATCCAGAGCCCGTGCTCCGCATTGGCGGAAGCCTTGTCGCGGATGCGGGAGCGAATCATGTCGCGCTCGAACTCCGCGAAGGAAGACAGGAAATTGATACAGAGCTTGCCCATGGGCGAGCTTGTATCGAAGTTCTGCGTAATGATGACCAAGCCGACCCCGAGCTCGTCCAGCTCGTACATCAGGTTGGCAAAGTCGCGGATGGAGCGGGAGATACGGTCGAGCTTGTAGGTGACGATGGTATCAATCTTGCCCTCTCGCACATGCCTGAGCATCTCCTGCAGCCCGGGGCGGTTCATCGTACCGCCGGAGATGGCTACATCTTGGTAGGAGCCGACCAGCCTCCAGCCATCGGCCATGTGTGCCTCCACGTACTTGGCGCAGGCGTCAATCTGAGCATCTATCGAGGTATACTGCTGGTCCATGCCCTGCGAGGTAGACTTTCGGGCGTAGATGGCACAGCGTTTATCGGGTACGGAATCGGTGGTCATGATAAGGAAACTTCGGTTTTTGCGGTTGTGAAGAACTTGTTGCCGGAGATGTTGTATCCGGCGATTCGGGTTGCCACGGCGGAGAGGCTGTCATACATCAGGCCGCCGTACATAAACTTGGCCGGGCCATTGCAGTAGACCACGTGCATGGTTCCCCGGTACTTGCGCTTCAGGTATGACCCGGGGTGTGATTGCATCTGCTCGATGAGCGAGCCCTCCGGCGCAAGGTTCCATCTCCGGGTCTCATCGAGAGCCTTGGCCACCACCTCCGTCTTGGTGTGGAGCGCAGGCGCGGGCGTGACATCAGACGGAGCACGCTCCCGGAGCTGGGAGAAGTCTGCCAGCATCTCCGCCCGCTTAATGGCAGCGGCGGCAAGGGGGCCGTGGCAGAGCGTGTACAGTCTCCATTTGATTCGGCGGCGGAGCAGCGCATAGTTGTGAGAGTAGCAGCGGGTGCCCCAGACGCGGGCCCATTCCTCGCGGAGTTCAAAGGGGCTCATGGCCGCCAAAGCGGCCACTCGCACCTCCAGTTCTTTTTCGGATATTTGTTTCATGTCTTTACTTGTCGTTGTGAAGAACGCGCTTGCCGTCAACCTTGAAGAACTTGCGACCGGGAACGCTCTTGCGACCGGTTATGCAGCGGGCGGCATGGCTCAGGGAGTTGTAGCTCTTGCCGTTCGCGTAGTCGATGCAGGAACCATCGGCGCACATCTGCACTTGGTAGCACTGGCCCTTGTAGACGCGGGTCAGGATGGTTCCGGCTTCAATCGGCTGGAACATGGCCATGATTCCGTTCATGCGCTTGGCCCAGATGGGGTCGATATCCTTCTCCGCGAACGCGCTTGCCGGGGCTTCGACTTCTTCGTCCTCCGGGACGATTGCGGCGGGGGATTCCTCCGTGGCCGGGATTTCTTCCTCAGCCTTGGGGGCTTCCTCAGTTTTGGCGGCCTTTTTGTTCGTTTTGCGGGCCTTCTTGGCGGGCTTTTCTTCCTTCACCTCCTCAGCAGCGGGCTCGACCGGAGCGGGAGCCGGTTCTTCCTCCACCTCAGCAGCGGCGGGGGCTTCCTCAGCCTTGGCCACATCTTTGGCCACATACTTCTTCGCCTTGCGGGTCAGCTTCTGCACGGGTGTCTCCATCTGTCCGATGAGGTCCAGAGCGGCATCACTCAAGCAGATGTGCAGCTCGGCCCCGTTCTCGCCCTCGCAGAGCTCGGAGCTCAGCAGGTCCTTGTTCTTCAGGGAGGTCAGCGTTCCGTTCTCACGCTTGGAGAGCACCTCGGTGCAGACGAAACGGGCTTCCACCTTTCCGGATTCGTCAGCGGCCATGGCGGCGAACTTGGAGAGGAGATTCTTGGCGGCAGGAGTCAGTGTGTTAAGTCGGATGTTTTTCATTTTCTGTCAGTTACGGGGTTGTTTCGACCCGTGGCGAAAGTCTAACTCTGGCCTATATACCCCGTCAATCCTAAAATTTTCATGTTACCTGTTTTTGGTCAATGCTTTGCAGTAATCTTACCTTCGAAACTTCATAGCTGATATGAAAGGCGGAAACGCAACCAGGGTATCAAAAAAAAATTAAAAAATTTTTGCAGGAGATACCCCGGCGGTCGTTTTTGCCTCCGCTGGCTGCCCGCAAGGAGACTTTTTGGGTCACTTGCGGCGGCGTCCGCGCCTAGGCTTGCAATTGAGCAGCTTCAGAGGCTCGGGCCCGGGGATGGCTTGTCTCAGCGTATTGCGTACACGTATGAGGTGGCTCACAAAGACCGGGGAGATATCTTCGACAAAGTTCTCTATGCGTTGCTCGTAGGTTTCCGGTTTGAGGTAGCGGGTCGGCGTGCGTTTCTTGACAGGTTGCTCGGGAAAGTAGGCTTTCGAACAGGTGACACCGGGGTGCTCAGCTGATGCTGTTTGATTGTGTATTGCTTTCATATTTAATACTTGCGGAGTTTTTGCCCGCATGCTAAGAGTAACGAAAGCAAATATCCGGCGTCAATCCTAAAAAGTTTCATGATGCTCAACGGGATAGGGCCTGCTTCGTGCGCCTGCGTGCGTTGGGGAGCAGCTGCAAGGGCGGCGGGGCCGCTTGCTTCTCGCTGAGCTCGCGCCGCATCTTGACAAGGTGGCTGACAATGACCGGGGCAATGAACTCGACAAACCGCTCCATCCGCTGGGTATAGGTCAGGTCTGGCATGGTATCTTGGTGGCGTGGAAGTTGGCCCGCCCACCTTCCGGCGGGATAGCGGGCGGGCCAGTGTTACCGGCATCAGGCCATCAGGGAGGCGGCGAAGTCCGCGAACTCCGGCGTATTCCTGCCCGCATTGCGGAGCACCGGTACCGCCACAGTGTTCTTGTTCTTCAGCTTTTCGCGCGTGGTGGTCAGCAGCCACTTGTTCGCGCAAATCGGCTTGCCCTGATTCACCATCTGAGCGATGGAGGTCAGCAGAGCGCGACCGACACGGGTAAAGGCCATCCCGCGAAGCGTCCAGAGGGCCATGGCATAGTCGCCATCCTCGTAGGCATACGGGAACTCCCCGCTCACGCCTTCCGGCTTCTTGATGAGCACCTGACATTGCAGCACCGGCAGGAAGCTGGGCGGCGTGTCATTGACCCATTCCAGCGTACCCCCGGCCTTGAGTACATCCTGGAGCTTGTCGTACATGGCCGGGCGTTGCTCGGTGCCGTAAGGGATGTTCTCGACATAGAACTTGCGGCATCGGAGCAGCGTCACCTCCAGCGGAGTCCCGCCGTCCGTGAGCTGGGTCTCCTTGTTGAGCACGATAGCCCCGGAGCGGAAACTATCGGCCAAATCACCCACACCCTGTACCACGTTCAGCGTGGGGATGCGAATCTCGGACGGGAGAATCTCGCCCTCGAAGCCTCCGGCGGCGGCCATGGTGGTGATAGCGGTGGTGGTTGCAGACTCCTCGACAGGAGCCTCCGTCTCGTTGCCCGTGAAGGGCTTCAGTGTTTTGCTCATTGTATTGATTTCTTTTGTTTTGTGTGTTTTTAGTTGTCCTTCTTCAAGGTCTCTGTTCTTTCGCCGGGGCGCACCAGATTGCGCTCGGACAGCCAGCCAGAGAGGGCTTCTCTGATACTGCCTTTATGGCCGCGCTTGGCCTTGGCAGCATAGAAATCTTCCAGTGCGGAGATGCTCAGGGAGCCGCAACAGGTCAGCAGTTCCTCCGCCGTGATGCCGGGGAGCTCGCCGCCTTCCCATGGGGTGTCTTCCCCCGTGGCTCCGGAGGCATGAGGCAAGGCCGCGAACACCTCCGCCGGGGAGGCCACGCCGCGCTTGCCGGAAATGTAGCCAATGTGGTAGCCGGGGATGGGCTGGCCGCTGAGGGCCATCTCGGTGGCATGAGAGCGCACGGCTTCGCACCACGGCTTGATGATGGCGGCCACCTCCAGCATGCGGCCCATAAGAGCGGGATCTGTCACATTGGCGGGTTGAATCTCGTCCGGGATGACCAGACCCGCATACTGACTGGCCAGCGGCAGGACCTTATTCATCAGCCCGGGGCATGTTGCCTGTTTGCGGCAATACTTGCAGCCGGAGAACGGCACGCAGAGGCGGTTCGCCCCGTGGCGGTTGGCGCGGCGGATGATAGTGCGGATGCGCAGGTCGAGCGCATCGAAGTCCTGCTCCCGGGTGAAGGTGTGGGAGACGAGGTACTGCAGGCGGGGCTGGCAGATGGTCGCCGTGAGCTCCTGTACCTGCGGGAACTTCTCGAATACCCCCAGCGCATAGGCGGCCACCTGTGCATTCTCGGAGGGATGGGTGACACGGATGCGGCCCATCTTCCAGTCAGCCAGCACCGCGCGGGAGCCGTCAATGGCGAGGAAGTCCGCCGTGCCGTGGGTGAGGCCCCCGGCAATGCTGAGCTTCACCTCGTGCATGACCTCCGGGGCGGCCATGTCGGCCACTACCTTGTCGCGATAGTCCAGGCAGTAGAGTACCAGCAAGGCGAGCTCATCCGGCAGGCCTTCCGTGGTGCCACGCTCCACGCATTCATGGAGGCGCGTCCCTTCATCGGCGGCGGCGTTGGAACCCGGGCGGGAGGAATAGCTGGGGCATATCTCCTTGTACCCGAGGGAGGACGGCGCATGCAGGGCGTGCTTAGTCATGGAACATGTCCTCCTTTCCAAGTCGCTCCACCTTCACGGCCAGCATGTCCCCGAAGTGGGAGCATTCTTCCGCCAAGTCGCTGAAATAGCTGCGCATCTCGCTATCCTCCGCACCGGCTGCCCGGGCGGCCATGTTACCCTCTGCATAGGCTACCCGGCGGATAACCAGCAGCAGAGCCGATATTTTGTCTTTGGTCTTAGTGTTCATTGGTTTTGTCGTGTAGGAAGGTGGGGGCAAGGTCGCCGTCATTGAGCAGCGCGATGTTGGAGCACTTTTCGGCTACCTTCTCGCAGGTGCGGTTCTCACAGGTACCATCGGCAAAGACGATAATCTGGCGGGAGCGGGCTCCACCTGCGCGGTGTACGCGCCCGAGGGCTTGCGTGAGGTCGATTGCGGAAAAGGTCGGGGAGATGAGAGCCAGTCGGGGCTTCTGCCCGGTGGGGTCGTGCAGCGAGATACCCACGCCACCGGCGGCGATATTGCAGATGACTATGGGCTTCCGGTTGGCTTGGAAGTCGTCTACCACCTGCTGACGCTCCGCCGGAGTCTGTGCGCCATGGATAACGGCGTTGCAATCCAAGCGGGCGCGAAGGGCGTCAATCGTTTCGGTGAAGTTCACGAAGATGGCCACGCTTTCGCCCTGAGCGGCGGCATCTTCCGCAAGCTCAGCAATGGCATCCACCTTGCAGAGCTCCACGGCGGCGCGGGCACGCAGAGAGATGGTCATCTGGTTGGCTTTCTTTGCCTTCATGGCTTCGGCCAGCTCTGCAAGCTTTTCGCGGTCTTCGGTGTTGGCGGCGGCTTGGAGCTCGCGGCGCATGCGGGTGTAGATGGCCTGAATCTCCTTGGCCTTGCCGGTCTCCACCGGGCGGGCTTCGATGCGAGTCTCCGGGAACTCGGGGATGTCTGCCAGTGACAGGCGGGAGCCCTTCTCCGGGAAGATGGCGGCATGGATGCAGCGGAGGTCAGCTTCCGTGCCATGGAACTGCCAGCCGAATTTGCCCTTGCTGCATCCGTGCTGGGAGGCCCATGTCCAGAACCACCCATCACGGAAGAGCCCGAGCGCGGCACCGATGGCGCAGCAGTCCATCGGGGTGACGAAGGCGGTCGCGGAGCACATGAGCGTGGGGACCTGCTGACGGGCGGCGGCAAGGAGCAGCTGGGCATTCACCGAGCTATGGCGGCGGCACTTCTGCACCTCGTCAAAAATCAGCATGGAGCCCGGCGGCAGGTTCCAGAAAAAGCTGGTCTTGCGGCGGCTGTAGGCTTCGCGCTGGTACTTGGTGCAGAACTCAGATTTGCCCGTGCGGATGCTCTCGTAGTTGACCACGGCCACCGGGTCGAGCTCGAAGCCCTCCGCCGTGCGCTGCCAGCTGGGGATTGTGGCCTTGGTGGTGACGATGAGCGGCTGGAATCCGAGCTCCCTCGCCACGGCACAGGCAATGTAGGTCTTACCGGCACCGGGCGAGCTGGCATCGAGGGCGCAGCCGTGGAGGCGAATGCTGTCCTTCAGGCGGGCAGCGTGTTTTTCTTGGGATGGTAGGAGTTTGAACATATCGGTGTCCTTTCGCCTACCTTCAGCCCCTAGCTCATGAGATTCGCTCCTCTTTTTTTCGATTTTTTTACACGCTCCATCATTCCGGTGGCTTCGGGCCTGCGTATCAACGCCATAGCAATTTGCTTCTTGGCCCGTTCAATCTGCTTCTTGGTGAGATTGAGCAGCTTTCCGGCCATGGTGAACTCCATGTGCCGGTCCTCGCCTGCAAAGTGAAGGCCCTTGGCTGCATAGGCCTCTGCCACGCCGTCACGAATCAGCTCCGCGAGCCTGTACGCGGGCGAGCCTTCCGGTAGGGAGCGGCAGACCGCCGACACCCAGCCGGTGCTGGGCTCGGTGGCCTCAATCTGCAAGGCCCGCGCTATGTCCTTGCGGATTTCGGTCTCCACCTTGATATCGCCACCGCTTGGAGCGTCCAGTGGTACCTCGTGATTCTTGCGGCGGGCAATCTGTCCCTGTCGCTTGCGCAGCTTGTTCCAGAACTCATGGGAGAAGCACATGCAGATAAATGCAGCTTTATCGGCCCCCTTGGCAGGGTTGTACTTCCGTGCCAGTAGGTCACTGGCTTTACCGTCTCGGATGTACAGGTCGTAGAGTCGGTTGTACACCCGTTCGGCTACCGGGTCGGTCTTGCGTGCCGCCTGAATAGCCTCGTACTGATTCAGCCCCTCAAGGAGGAGCGTCCCGTCAATGTCGTGCGCCTGTGCGCAATGTTTTTCTTTGGACATAACTTGCTACTGTTCATAGCAAGCCGTTGTCGGAAAGGGAGCGCGAGCGGGTGGAAAAGCGTGGGATGAGGACACAAAAAGGCCGGTAGAGTGGAAGGTATAGAAAACCGCCACAGGTGGTGCGACCCATCTCGCTTTCCACCCGTAGCGGCTTTGTCCTTACCAGACTCCCGGCCTGCTACTTGGTGATATGTTTATTTGTTCTCTGTTTTAGGCGATGAGAAGATTGATTTCGGTTGATTGAGTTTCGTATGTGTCGAGCGGTTGCCCGCCCTTGATGTCACAGCGTAGTGCTACCCCATCAGGCCTGTGCATGAGGCTGTCGAGGTAGCTCTCCTGTCGGTGAGAAAGTTGATAGGGAGCCTTGGCCTTCTGCTTCACCTTGCCCGCGTCAAGCGCGGTCTGGCTGAGCAGATATACGTTCCCCTGTGCAGAGGTCAGCAGTACCCCGTTCCCGGCTTCCTTGGCGGCGGCAAGGATGTATCTCACAACCTTCTCGGTCTGGGGGAGCTGGGCGAACCGGTAGGCCCGCCACTTCTGCAGGTCGAAAGCTCGCTTCCGGAAGCCCTGCACGCGGCCCTTGTCCAGAGATGCTGCTAGGCCCTCCCGAATGGCGATGATGTCCTCCGGGGATGGCTGAAGCAGTTCCCCGTTGGTGTGGTAGTATTGGACCGTCTCCGGCCCTACGAGTATGTAGCGGGCATCAGTGGTAACTGCTCCCTGCTTGATGATGTCGTATGCGTCTGTTCTGTTGCTTTGGTTCCTCATGGTCGGATTCGCTTCGGCGCACCTCCGTGGTGGGCCGTGAAATTAGCCTAGCACGATTTCGGATTTTGTCAACCCTACCACCTGAAAGTCAAGGGGTTGTGCGCACGCTCGGGCGTGGGCGTCATGTGCGCACACATGCGCTCGCGCACGCGCGTACATGCGTGATATTCAAAGAGTTTTATAAATTTACTTAGATAAATATATATAATAAATTTATCGCGCGCGCGACTATTAAACGCGCGGGCGCGGGCATCACGCACGCGACCTAGTTAGTCAACTTGAGCCCTTCAAAAAAAATTAAAAAAAATTGTCATCGTGGCACTTTTTCGGAGGGAGACTACGAAATTTTGCCAGCTTTGGGTAATTTTGCACAAAAATAGCCCTAAAACTGCGCTTGGGTGTCTTTTGGTATTGCGTGTCATAATTTTTATTCTGGCGCGTTTTCGGTGGTGCTGAGCGCGAAAAAATGACATTCGCGGCGCGGGGTGTTGAAATCGCTCTAACGTGGAGGGGTATACCCCCGTTCTGGGACAAGTGTCCACCCACCCCGCGAAACGCGCTTCTTGGGCTCAACAGTACATCAAAAACGGGCAATTCTGCAAGCCTTCACCGGGACCCGGTTTCACTTTTCACATGGAAGTGGCATTTTGTTGCATTTTGGAGGAGCGAATCTCCCGGCATAGGGGCTGAAGCTGGCGAGCCCTCAACCGGGGCCGACAGGAACATGATAGCCATACAATCAAAATCGAAAATGTGCACCGACACCATAGCCCGCCTTGGTGAGTTGGTGGAAAGCTGGCGAGGGTGGAATGTGCTCTGTGCCGTGAACGAGCAACCCCGCAACGAACAGGAAGACATCGCCCATGCGCTGGCCGTGGAAGGCCGGGAGCTGGTGAAGAACTCACTGCGGCTGACCTTTGCGCTAGGGGAAGCCGCCATGCGCGGGGATGCCAAGCGAGTGGAGAGGCTGGTACACGTACTCGACCAGCTGGACAGCCGCGAAAGCCGACTGGCAGGCCTGTGCCAGAATGCCATCCGACAGACAGAAGGAAAGGAGGCCCGCGAATGAGCAAGCGCACGTATGCCCTCGACTTCGAGTCCTACTATGACAAGAAGGTGAGTATCACCGAGCTGGGGCCGTACCACTACCTCCACCATCCCATGACCGACATCTACATGGTCGCGGTGGTGGAGCTGGTGCCTCCGGAAGAGACGGAACCGCCCTTCATGTACTGCGGGGAGCCGGACGGGATGCCGTGGGAGCTGCTGCGCGGGGCTCGGGTGGTAGCCCACAATGCCAGCTTTGACGAAGCCGTGTTTAAGCGACTTGTTGAGCTCGGGAAGGTACCTGACGGGCTTGGGGTGGAATGGTGCTGCACCGCCGACCTCTGCGCGTTTTTGGGTACCGCCCGTTCGCTTAAGGAGGCCGCCCGCGAACTACTGGGGGAGGAACCGGACAAGACGGTACGCGAAGAGATGTGCGGGGTGACATGGGAGGAAGCCAAGCGGCGTGACTGGGGCCGCAGGCTCCGGGAATACTGCCTCAACGATGCCGCGCTCTGTGGCCGCCTCTGGCAGCAATACAGCGACCGCTGGCCGGAGGAAGAGAGGCGCATCTCCGCCCATACGCGCCGCATGGCCAGCGAAGGCATCCACATTGACCTTGCCGCCCTGCAACGCGCCCGCGAGAGCGTGGCGGAGGTCCTGCTTACCTCCCGCGACCTCATTCCATGGGCTGACAGTGCGCCTATCGGCTCCCCGAAGGCCATCGCCACTCAGTGCGGGCTGGCAGGCATCCCGGCACCGGGGAGCATCGCCAAGGACAACCCGGAGACCATCCGCTGGATGCAGACCTACGGAGCCGCCCATCCCTGGATACAGGCCCTCTACGACTACCGCTCCGCCAACACCATGCTGGAGAAACTCAACACACTGGCCGACCGCGTGCGCCCTGACGGCGAGGCGGAAGTGAATCGCTTGCTCTACTGCGGAGCCGGTACCGGGCGATTCTCTGGCTCCGGCGGCTTCAACATGCAGAACATGTACCGGGGCGAGAAGCACGGCGTAGACATGCGCAAGATATTTGTGCCGCACCCCGGCAACGTGTTTATCATCTCCGACTTATCCCAGATTGAGGCCCGCGTGGTGCTCTATCTGGCCGCTGATGAGGCCCAGCTCGACCTCCTGCGCGATGGAACCAGCATCTACGAAGTACACGCCCGCGCCACCATGGGCTACACCGGAACCGAGCCGCTCAAGGTGGCAGACCCGGACATGTACCGGCTCGCCAAGGCTCGCGTGCTGGGGCTAGGGTACGGATGCGGCGCGGCCAAGTTCATGCTGCTGGCCAAAGCCATGGCCGGTGTAGATCTGACGCTCACAGAAGCCAAGCACCAAGTGAGTGACTTCCGCGCCAAGAATGCCAAGCTGGTAGCCCTCTGGAACAATCTGGAGAGCCGTCTTCGCATGCACAACGGGCGCGACTGCACCTTCCGCCTGTACAGCGGGCGATACCTCCACTACCGCCGCGTGCACCCCTTCGCGGGCGAGTGGCGGGCCACGGTTCAGGGTAAGACAACTCCCTACTATGGGGGCAAGCTCTGCGAGAACATCACGCAGGCCACGGCACGCGATATCTTCTGCCACATGTTGCTGGCCTTGGAGGATGCCGGGTACACCTGCCGCTTCCATGTACACGATGAAGTCGTGCTGGAGGTGCCGGAAGGCGAAGCCGAACGCGCCGCCCGCCACGTGAACACCATCATGAGCACCGCGCCGGACTGGCTCCCCGGCTGCCCGCTCGCCGCTGAAACCTTTATTTCCACACACTACTGCAAATGACCAATTCCAATATCGCCAATGATTGCACGGGTTCCTCGGAGCCCGTGCTCGCTTCGTCTCCGTTCTTCTGCCTTCCGAACCACTCCAGCCATGCCGTCACCCGGCGCGAGCTGGAGCGGCTGCCGGAAACGCCGTATTTTGCGACCAAGGCAGAGTACCGGGAATACTGCTGCAAACCCACCACGCAAGACTGCTTTTTCTCCTGCTATCTGGGGGAGCAGCCCGGTGTCCGCGTGAGCGTCAGCAACCCGCCCGTGTTCCTGTACGGGCTGGTGGCGGACTACGATGCCCCGATGGACGAGGAACGCCGCAACAAGGCACTTGCCAAAATGCGCATCAGGCCTACCCACATCAGCGAGTCCTACTCGCATGGAACCCATGCCGTCTGGCTCTTTGAACGTCCTATCCCGCTGGTGGATGCCAACAGCACCCACGAGCTCCTGAGCATTGCCTACAAGGAACTCCGCCTAGGGTCTGCCTTCGGCCCGCTGGATGAGACAGCCTTCTTCACGACCGCCCAATACTACCACAGGGGGTGGCGATGGCGCGAAACCGGGGGCAAGCCGATTCCCTTGGAGCGGCTCATGCTCTGGCAGGCTAAGGCATGGAAGAAAGCCACTTGGTGCTCGCTTGGGCAGGAGATACCGCTTTCCCGCGTGGCGGAAGAAGTGGAACGCCGCTTCCCGGGCCGCTGGTCCGGGGCGTTCACGGTGGGAGCGCGTGGCGTGCGCTTCTGGGACCCGGCAGCCGATAACCCAACGGCGGCGGTCGTGACACCTACCGGCATGGTAACATACACCGGTGGTACCAATTTCATGAGCTGGAATGCCATCTTCGGGGAGAGCTTCTGCGAGAACTACGAGAACGAGACCGAAGGGGCCGCGCTGGCTGATTTCTACTGTATCAGCAATCACTTCTGGCATCGCAGGCACGCCGGAGCGGCACCGGGGCAGAAAGCGACTTGGACATCCCACAACCGGGTCAACACGGAAAGCCTGCTCGCTACGCAGTACGGGCTCCGCACGCGCCGCACCGGGGAGGAGGACGAGAGTCAGGTCAGCCGGGTGATAGGTTCCATAGTGGGGCTTAAAACCCTGGATGGGGTACTGCCTCTCCTGTACTCAGATGAGGAGACTATCACCCTCAATGGCCACAGCTACCTCAATATCAGCACCGTGGAAGCCATGCAGCCGGACGACATGAAGCGCGAGACATGGGGCGAAGGGTTCCCGTGGATAGCGGCCTTCTTGGAGCGGTTCTTCGGGGATGAGCACATGCAGCTTCCGTACTTTTTAAGCTGGCTCGCAAGGGCCTATCAGGGCGCACTACGCCGCAAGCCGACACGCGGACAAGCCATCTACATTGCAGGAGGAGCCGGTTCCGGTAAGTCGTTCCTGTCCTCCCGTATCATTGCGCCCCTGTTCGGCGGTAGGTCGGAAGCCACGGACTATCTTACGGGTCAATCCCGCTTCAACAGGGACTTGTTCAGCAGCGGCATCTGGTTCGTGGACGATGCCACGCCGCTGATGGACAGCCGCACGCATGAACGCTACTCTGCCATGATAAAGAAGATGGTGGCCAATGATACCTTCCTCTATGAAGCCAAGTTCGTGGAGGCCGTAAAGCTGCCATGGCTCGGTCGTCTGGTCGTTACCTGTAACACCGACCCGGAGAGCTTGAAAATCCTGCCCGCTATCGACATCAACAACGCCGACAAGCTGATGTTCTTCCGCACCTCCGATGCCAAGCTGGAGGACCCGCTGGCAGAGATGAAGGCGGCGGCGGAACTACCCGCTTTTGCTGGATTCCTTGCCGGGTACGAGACCCCGCTTGAATGCAAGGGCGGCACTCGCTTTGGCGTGGCCGGTTTCCTGCACCCCGAGCTCTATGCTGCAGCCGAAGCCAATGGCGCAGGTGGCACATTCTCGGAGGTATTCGACACCTTCCTGAGCTGCTATTTCATGGAGCCAGGAGTAGTCGAGCTGAGTGCCACGGCAAGCGAGATTTACTCCCACATGATGCTCAATGAGGCCATCCGCCCCTTGCTCAAGGGTCTAGCCACCTCCAAATCCATAGGCATGCGTCTGGGGCAAATTGCAGCCAAAGAAGGCTATCCGCTCCAGCACAAAACAGACGGCAGGAAGCGTTACTGGACCATCTCACGAGAGGACTTTCAAACCCACCGCCAAGGTACCGAAAACGATGAATACACCCCTTTCTAAGAGTGTAACTTTTTGGGCAAAGGTGTCAGTCGGAAGGGCTTTTTGCCTTTCCGGCGGCATTTTTGCCGAAAGCTCACGAAATACAGCAATCGCTCGAAAATCGCGTTTTTTTGCTTACTCCTTACATCTTCCAAATCGAAGGATGTCAGGAAAGGTGTCAATGTCCCTTTTTCTTCATTTCCAACACCTTCCATTACCTTCTTTACATATTTACACCTTTTTTGTGTAAACTTTATATAAGAGAAGGAAAAAGAGGGAAAATAGGAAAATATAAAGAAAAAAATAGTATATATATAAAGATAGGGGAGAGTGTAGTGCGTAAATCAGGTAAAAAAGGGATGGAAAGGAGGCCCGCCCGATGAGCCGTCACGATGAGTACGCCGCCGCCGAAATCCGCCGCATGCAAGCCTACCGGGACGCCTTCAGTGGCCCCGCCGCTCAAGCGTGGATGGCGGCCATGAGTCCGGAGGAACGGGAACGGGCGGAAGCTGCCGGATTGCTTCAGCCGCGACTGGAAGGCCAGCAGATGGGGCTCAGTCTGGAGGAGCTCACCGAAAAGCAGATGCCTACCGTGGAGCCGGAGGTGGAAGGCTTGCGCGAGGACGAAGCGGATGCACCGCTGAGCCTCATGGACATCATGCTGGACGGCAAAGGGAGCAACGAGGCCCGGCAGGTCGTGCATGACTTCCTGTGTGCCTCCGGTCATCCTGAGCTCACTTGGTCCTGTTTGCAGTACCTTTGCGGCTATGGCACCTGCGAGGAGCATGCCAAGCGGCACGGCATGAGCAGACAGAGTTTCAACTACCATGTGCGCACCTTGCAGGAGCAGCTCGGTCTGCCGCCGATGGGCAACCAGAAGAAGGCATCATCCCGGAGCAAGTACCGGCAGAACAATCGCCGGAAATTGTCCGTTTTGACATCGACCTGTGAATATGGAGACCATTCCCCAACAGCTTGAGCTTTTCGACCCGCAGAGCTATGCCGCCACCCCTTGCCATGTCGACATGACGGAGGGGCGGCAGGAGCTCCCGAACGTGGTCGGCGTCAATTTCACCCCGCAGGGCCTCATTGTAGCTGATGTGGCCACCATGCAGCCGGAGGAGTTCAATGCCATCTTCCGCTCGGTCATCCGCTTTGCGAAAGCGAGCAACTGGCTGCTGGGAGACACGCTGCTGCTCTGTGAACGCCGATGGGGCGTGCCGCAGGTGCAGAGCAAGTATGCCGAAGCCATGGCTGCCACGGGCCTGAGCAACGGCACGCTGCGCAACATTGTTGCCACCTGCCGCGCCTTCCCGCCGGAACGCCGCCATGAACGCCTGTCCTTCTCTCACCACCAAGAGGCCGCCTGCATTCAGAGCACCGCTGACGAACGCGAGAACTTTCTGGCACTGGCCGAGAGTGAGGGGTATTCCTGCACCGAGCTGCGCCACCACCTGCGCCAAATCGTGCAGGAGAAGGAGCGCAACGCTACGCCGGAGGAATCCGTGGCCCCGAACGCTGACCGACCTTTCGGCCTGTTACCGCTACCGACCCAGGAGGAGGCAGACAAGGCCATCCCCTGTGCGCTGGAACTGTCGCGCTTCACCTTCTGGGCATCTCAGCACCCGGCCACCAGTTTACCGAAGGAACATCGAGCCGAATTGCTCTCCCGACTCCAGCCCATTGTCGAGTATGCAGGCCAGCTCACCGCCACCGCCAACGCATTTTGACAACCGCCTAAAGGTATGGAGAACATCGTACAAAAGCCGTCAGAACCCCACATCTGTGTTAGAGTTACAGCGAGAGGGAGTCTCCCTTATGCTCTGATACATAGTATACTAGGTAGTAGGAAGTCTCCTTAAGGGAGACCGCGCTCTTCTTGTGCCTGCCTTCTTTTTATGATTCGAGCACGCGAGCTTTTTAGCGGTTCCCACTTTTTTGAGAGCAAGCACACCTAAAGAATTGACACATAAGGCTTTTTCCTTCAATGTCGGAACCGCGCAATACAACCCGCTGAGTTGGCGGGTAGACCGGGAGAAACGCTCCGCCGTTTTTCCCGGTCTTTGCGTTCCAGAGACTTGCAGCAACATGACGCATGGGCAATCTTGCTCCGCTCTGTCCGGCCATGCTATTTTTCCCGGCCACATGAAAGCAAAACCTCACTTCCACCTTGGGCAGCTGGTCTGCACCCCCGGCATTTTGGCGGCCTTCTCGTTGCTCGAAATCACCGAGCTACTGCTTCGCCATATCAGACATGACTGGGGAGATCTGTGCAAATCAGACAAGCAGATGAATGAAGCGGCTCTCACTTCCGGCGACCGGATATTGAGCTGCTACCAGTGCAGCCATGGCCGCCGGGTCTACATCATAACTGAGGCCGTGAATGAGGCAAGCGGCCAACGCGACTACACCACCATCCTGCTGCCGTCAGAATACTGACGCACCCGCCACCCCTCAGCCGTTTTGACAAGCGGCTGAGGGTAATATGGCAGGTATCACACAGGAAGCGGCGGAGAAGATTCTGGAGGCCGATTTCACCAACATCGTCCGCAAGGTGCGAGACGGCAAGACTCTCACCTCTACCGAGCGAGCCCGTGTACAGGCCCGCGCTGCCGGAAGCTCCGCCACATTGACCGAAGCCAAGACCATTGTCGAGCTGGCATCCGCTCTGGGAGTCACCCGGCGCACGCTGAGCAACTGGCGCAAGATGAAGGGAGCCCCGGAGCCCAATCCCAACGGGAGCCATAATGTGTCGGCGTGGCGAGATTTTGTACAGGCTAACGAGCTCAAGGGCCACGTGGATGGCGGCGGAGCTGAGACGGAGGCCCTGAAGGCCCGCAAGCTCCTTGCCGAAGTGGAGGAGCGCGAGCTCAAGGTGGCCGTGAAGAAGGGAGAATACATCCTCCTCGAAGACGTGCGGAAGGGGTGGCATACGCTGGTAGGCAAGGCCATTGCGCTGCTGCGTGCCAAGTTCGAGAACGAGCTGCCGCCCATCCTCAGCGGACTGGATGCCCAAGGCATCCGGGAGGAGAACAGCAAAGCGATAGATGAAGTGTGCCGCCTGTTGCATACGAGTAAATCCGGATTGACCTCATGAGCTCCACCCTCGAAAGCCGCTTTTCCGAGCTCTGGAAGTTACTCGATGGCCCGGAGCTGCTGCCGGAGTACCGATTCCACCCGCCGCGCCGATGGCGGGCTGACTTTGCGCACCCGGCAAGCATGACCCTCATCGAGATTGAGGGCGGAGTCTGGAACCGGGGCCGCCACCTCACCCCCAAAGGATTCATGGCGGATGCCGAAAAATACCTTACCGCCGCGCTGGATGGATGGTCTGTCCTGCGCCTGACCGAGCCACAGATAAAGCCTGAAACCCTGCGCCACATCATCGAATATGTCCGTCAACGAGCAACTACTCAACATCTGGCAGGAGGCATGGAGACCGCCTGACCGTCAGCCCGTCTGGCAGTGGGCCGAAGAGCATATCCGCTCCATTCCGTACAGCCCCATGCCGGGCCGCTTCCGTATTGCCAACTCCCGGATGATTCAGGAGGTCATGGACGCGATAGTAGACCCGCATGTCCGGCTGGTCAGCATCGTGGCATCCGTGCAGAGCTCCAAGACCACCGCGCCGGAGGTGGCACTGTGCTACATCATTGCCAACTTGCCCGGGCCCACCCTCTGGCTGGACCAGACGGACGATGACGCCAAGGACCAGAGCGAAAGCCGCCTGCAAAAGCTCTTCGATGAGTGCGAACCGGTGAAAAATCTCTACCCGGCCAACCCCAACAAGAAGCGCAACACCACTATCTACTTCAACAACGGCATGACCCTCTGGGTAGCCGGTGCCCATAACCTCAGCAACCTGCAACGCCGCTCCATCCGGTGGCTTATCGGGGACGAGACTTGGAGATGGCCACAGGGCCACATGGCAGAAGCGGAGGCTCGCGTGACCGCCTTCGGCTGGCTGGGTAAGTGTATCTTCTGCTCGCAAGGCGGCTTTGAGAATGACGACACCCACCGCAAGCACGCCACCACCGATATGCGGGAGTGGCAATACCGCTGCCCGCATTGCAGCACCCGGCAGCCCTTCACATGGCAACAGGTACGATGGGCCAAGGATTGCCGGGACGATTCCGGGGAGTATGACTTCGGCAAGGTGCGCGATTCCGTGCGCCTTGTCTGCCGGGAATGCGGCCACGAGTTCGAGGACCATGACGAAACCCGCCGCCGCCTGAATGCGGATGCCTGTTTCGTGCCGCTCAATCCCCGCGCCGCCCGGGAGAATGTCGGCTTCCACTGGAACGCGCTTGCCACCATGAGCTGGGGCTCGCTTGCAGAGATGTACCTACGCGCCAAGGAGGCCTCCCGCAAGGGTGACAACAGCCTGTTGCAGCAATTCTACCAGAAGCGACTGGCACAGGCATGGAACGAGTACAAGGAGGACTACACCATTGACCAGAGCCTCAGTGACTACCTGCTCGGGGAAAGCTGGCAGGAGGAAGCGGATATCGGCGGCATCCCGGTGCGCGTGATGACCGTGGACGTGCAAAAGGGCCATTTCTATGCGGTCGTGCGCTCATGGGCAGCCAACGGGGCATCCCGTCTGCTACACTGCGAAAAGGTCTTTTCTTGGGAGGCTCTGGAAGGCTTGCAGCTCTCGCAGGGAGTCAATTCGAGCCTTGTATTCCTGGACTGCGGCTACTCCACGGCGGATGTGTATGCCAAGTGCGCCGAACATGGATGGTTCGGCCTCATGGGCGACCGCCGCAGCACCTTCCCGCACCGCACCCGCTCCGGGCAGACCGTCATGCGCTACTACTCGACCAAGCGCAAGGTGAGCGTGGGGCGCGACCGCTATGCCACCATGTTCTATTGGAGCAACCTCAATATCAAAGACTGTCTGGCCCGCCTCCGCAAGAATGCCGAAGGTGCCACTTGGGAGGTACCCAAGGACGCGCCGCAGGATTATCTCGACATGCTCGACTCCGAGCGGCGAGTGTACGAGCGAGGCAAGTGGATATGGAAGCAGATTCAGAACCGGGCGAACCACTATTTTGACTGCGAGGCCATGCAGGTGGCAGTCGCGGCCATGCTCAAGCTGGTGGGTGCCGAAAGTACCGCCGCCCCCGGTGAAGGTTCCGAGTCCGAAACGTAAAACGAACAAAAAGCCACCTTGCGGGGTAGGAAGCCTCCCTGGGTGGAGCCGTTTTCCCTCCGAAAGTCCTTCCTCACCTTCTTGGGCTCGTTGGGGGCCTTTTTGCTGACGCGGCCATTCCGGGAGCCCGGTTTCCCCGCAATCCGCCGGGGCTCTCGCGTACGCATGGAAGGCCCCGCCACCAAGCCCCACCGCTAGGCCCATCGCTAGCCGCTTGCTACCTTCAACACTCCCCTTCGGGGGGTGTTGATTTTCCGTGCGCGAATTCGCGCCCACTCATGTACGTGGAACTCAATGAAGCACTCTCCTCTCCGAGGAGAAAGCTTCATTGGCACCAAAGGCTCAACCGGTAGGGATGAAAGCGAAAAGCTAAAACCGGCATTAACCGGCATCCATCCTCAACACGCCCCCTTCGGGGGGTGTTGATTATTCGCGCACGAATCGCACCTACGCATGAGCGCGGTTCTCAATGAAGAAATCTCCTCTTCGAGGAGAATACTTCATTGGAGGCCAACTGCCCGGGTCGCCGGGCCAGTCGCGGCGTGTTGCAAGTTGTTTGGCTAAAAACAACGAAATAAGTATCGTAATAGCATAACAAACAAAGACTTTTAATGTTTATCCTCGACTTATCCTTTTATCCGCTCTGCTACCTTACTTTGTGCCTCTCTGCTGAAGTGGAAAGATGAGGTTTACCCCACCCTCACCCGCATCAGCTGGAAAGCCACCGGCTACCAAATAGGAGGTAACAACTTCTTCGGGCTTCCTACCAAGCGCCGAGGGTGAATAAACCTCCCCTGTCAGCCGGTTCAACTCCGGCTTTTTCTCGTTGCTATATTAGAACTTTCTTTCGCATGAATTAAGGCTTAACGGATTTTTTGGAATTCAGGTCGACTCATAACGATTGCTGAAAGTTTTGGAAAAGACTAGTTTTCAGAGTTTTACAAAAGACGTTAACATTACCTGTTCACATTCACATTGTGGCGACTTTGGAATAAACGTGTTGCATTTTTGTGAGCTTGTTGCCCCAAAGTAGACGCAAAACTATTTTTGACTAGGATTCATAATAACTAGGATTTATAACAGTATTTATATCAGTATTTATATACAAACCATTATTTCGAAGAGCTCTTCCGCTGGCTTCTGTGCTTTCATCTGTAAAAAATTTAAAATCTCCATTCTCCGTATACCGCACACAAACCTTAACTTCGATACATACTTGATTATCTCCATATTTGGAAGCAACAACACCCGAATAATATGTGATGCATCCTGAATTATCGCTGTATATTGTTCTAGGAGAGTTGAGATCTGGAGTGAAAGAAATTGCACCTACGCTTGACACAACTTTAAAGCGTGGTGAAGATTCTTGAAAATTCATTTCTAAAGAAATAAGCCCAACAATAGAATCTTCCAAAATTAAATTTTCCTGATATGCAGCTATCGTTCTTCTCCAAGTCGACTTAGAAGTATCGGAACAATTTATAGATGAAAGAAAAGCGGCATTGTTCTCCCTTATCTTATAAGTATTCAATATAAGATAAACAAAAATTATGAATGATACTATCAACACGCTAGCAATTATTGTTTTTCTCATGGTTATCTCCTTACACCTATGTTAACACATCTCGCTGGCGAATCCGCAGCAAAAAATGCAAAAAAGTTGATTTTTCTATAATATAGACGCTCCTCACGGGAATTTTGTTGCGAGTTTTCTGCTTTTTTCCTGTCAACGAACAAAAAGACACCTTGCGGGGTAGGACGGCCTCCGGGGTGCTGCCGTTTTCCCGGCGAGGGGGAATCCTCACCTTCTTGGGCTCGTTGAGGGCCTTTTTTTGACAACCCGGCAAGAATATGGACATTCAAGTTTACTGCGCCCACTCCCGGATGGTCGACATTGAGGCCATGGTCGAGAACCCGCGCAACCCCAACAAGCATTCCGACAAGCAGATATCGCTGCTCGCCAAAATCATCAAGTCACAGGGCTGGCGCAATCCCATCGTGGTCAGCAACCGCTCCGGCTTCATCGTGAAAGGCCACTGCCGCCTTGCCGCCGCCCGTCTGCTGGGGGTGGAAAGCGTACCCGTAGACTACCAGGACTACGAGACCGAGGCTGCCGAATGGGCCGACATGATAGCCGACAACCGCATAGCGGAGCTCGCCGTATCGGACGACAAGGAACTGCGAGCCTTGCTCAGCGAGTTGGAAGGACAGATAGATCTGGAGCTCACCGGCTTCTCCGGCGTGAGTCTGGAGGATCTGCTTTCCGAGCCGGAAGTGATAGACGAGGAAGCGGAAGCCGAAAAAGTGAAGATGCAGAAGCTCGAACTCAGCGAGCGCATGGACAAGGCCAAGTACGTATTCTGGGCCTTCTCCGGCGGACGCGATTCCACCCGCGCCCTGATAGCCACGTGGGAAGCCTTTGCCGCCACCGGGAAACATTGCGAGGTCATCTACATCGAGAACACCTGCGAGTTCCCCGACCTCATCATGCACATCAAGCGCGTGTGTAAGATGCTGGGGGCCAAGCTGACCACCGTCCACCCCTCCAAGACCTACTTGACCGAGTATTTCGAGAAGGGCAAGAGCCCGGACAGCCTGTACATGGACTGTGTGGAGAAGCTCATCAATGAGCCGATGGATAAATACATCGAATCCGTGGTAGGCTCCGAGGATTATATTCTGGTACGCGGAGGCCAGCCCAAGCAGAAGACAAGCCGCTCCGGCACGGCTGAGATGCAGGCCATCAAAACCAAGCCCAATATGATTATCTACAATCCGGCATTCTCCATGACCAAGGAACAGCTGGAAGCCACCATCCCGGAGTGGCCCGGCTACGCCGCCGGATTCAAGCGTACAGCATGCTGGTGTTGTCCCTTCCAATGCCGTGAGCAATATGACGCGCTGCGAATAAATTACCCCTTGCTTTTTGAGGAAATGAAGCGTATCATGGGAAGCATCCGCATTAAGACTTATGGTGTTAAGTCATACGATGAAAAATACAAATACTGGGAAAAGGAAGGAGTGAAGCTGTTATGGGACCGCAATCGCAAGAAGCTGGAGGACTCGTCCTCGTCAGTGCCTGCCTCCTCGGAGAACGCTGTCGATGGCATGGACGAATCCACAACTCATCAGCAGCCCGAAAGCTGATAGGCGATAGCCCCTTTATCATGGCCTGCCCGGAACTTCTGGGCGGGCTTTCTTGTCCCAGGACTCCTGTCAAGCGGAGGGGCGGGCGCGTGTTCGAGACCTGCGAAGATAAGGCGGAACGCCGTCATGTCACCGGGACAGAACGCACCGAAGAATTCATGCTCGGGGCACAGAAAACGCTCGCAATATGCCAGAAGCACGGCATCCGCAAAGCCATATTGGCTAAGTATTCACCCTCCTGCGATTGCAGAGGAATTACCGGCAGACTCCTGCAGGAAAACGGAATCGAGGTTATCAATGTATTTTGAAAGAGAGACGATAACACGATTTTTTCAAAAAAATGCAAAAAAAAATGCAAAAAAGTTGACTTTTTGCAAAAGTGTTGTAGAATACCTCCAGCGAGGTGGGTCTAAAGGGCAACCTGCGGACGCTACATGAGTGTAGTGAAAAAACCACAATTTTTATTTGACCCTGGGAGCGTCTCGCTTCCGGGGTCATCTCATTCAACGCCATGAGCCAAGATTTTCGTACCTTTGAACAGCAGGCTGATTTACTAATCCAGAGAGGAATGCATAGCTCTGAAGGATTAGGCAGAGAAGAATTGAAGAATCAGATAGTCGAACGGCTGAGATACATTAACTACTACAGACTTTCTTCGTACTGGACGTTGGCTTTTACTAAGAATACCCCTAAGAGTTTCCATCCCGGTACTTATTGGGAGGATGTAATGGCCCGATATATGTTTGACCGAAAACTTCGGCAAATCTTTTTTGATGCAATCTCTCGTATAGAAATTGCCCTACGTACGCAGATAGCATATAATTGGGCCAAGGAAACGCAGGAGGATGCTCCTCAGCGGAGAAGTAACAACTATGCAGCTTCCTACAAATATAAAGACTTTTTATCGAAAGTTAATGCTTACTATACAGACAATCAATCAGAAGAAGCCGTTTTCTATCGAAAGCTGTATAGTGATGCAATGTTTTTACCTGTTTGGGTATTTGTAGAATTCACGACTTTTGGCAATCTGCAAAAGTTGATGGATAAAGGGTTCAAAGACTCTTCATCTGTAGTAGATACCGTATCAACAGAACTAGGATATTCTGGAGATAAGGATTTCTTCTTATCAGGCATTGCTCTGCTCAAGGATATAAGAAACGCTTGCGCACATCAGTCCCGAGTTTGGGACAGACGTTGGCTTAGCCGGAAGGGTGCAAGCATTTTGAAAGATAGCCAAAACCCTGCATGGAGTTTGAAATGGGATGATAGTAATAATGCTTGGTCTAATTCAGCTAACGGCGATACCTTAATTTCGCAAAAAGACTCCACCGCATCAGCTTTAACCTTTTGCTATCAAATCATAAAAACCATAGCCCCGCATAGTAACTGGAAGACTCGTCTTGTAGATTTATTGAACTCTCCTGACTCTCCAACGAAAAGCGTTTATAAAGTGTTGGGCTTTTCGAATGAGCATTGGATGGAACATCCTCTCTGGCAATAAAAAGCAGATATGATGGCACCTGTAAAAAAGCAACGATACTCGACTGCGAAGAATACCCTTCGCGGCAAGAATGGGTATGTCGTAAAATCTGAAAAGTTCCGCAAGATTAGGAAGTGCTTTATGTGTACTAACGAACTGCTTCCTCTGACAAAAGCGGGAGCACAGTTTATAGTTCAGCTTATTGACAGGGCCCATACGCCTAACGAAGCCTCCCTTGAAGCACGCGAACTCAATTTGGCGATACCCCGTCTTGAGCTTGATTGAATATCCTCTTTCCCGATTTTTTACAAGGTAGCTTATTCCTGCTCGGATAAGCTGCCTTTTTGACATGCCCATGAGGGTATGTTCACGTACATTTTTTCTCGACTGAAGGAACGCTCCACATGGCTGGGGCTGATAGCACTTGCGACCGCTTGCGGGGCCACGATTGAGACCGTACTTGCGGAGCAGATAATCGCCGCCGGAATGGCAATCGCCGGTCTCATCGGCGTATTAACCAAGGACAGCCCCGGCAACACTGAGGCAACCGCCACCGGAAAGGAGAGCGGCAATGACCATCAGTGATATCCAGCAGGACACCATATTTTGGCAGCGCATGCTTCGCCTAGCCGGGTACTACACGGGCAAGATTGACGGCATCTCCGGCAAGCTCACCCGCAAGGCCGAAGACGCATGGCTAGCTGCCTCCCGCGAGGCCGCCGAAACCTATGGCACCTTCGATGACCGCACCGAGAAGGTGATACTCACCCTCATGCCCAGCGCACAGGTAGCCGCTCGCAAGTGGATGCGAGCCGCCACCGTACGCGCGGCGGAACTTGGTATCACCGTGAAGCTCATTGACGGCACCCGGAGCTACAAGGAACAGGATAAACTCTTCCGCAAGCGTCCGAAAGTCACCAATGCACGCGGTGGCCAGAGCTGGCACAACTTCGGGCTTGCCTTTGACTTCGGCCTGTTCCGTGGCAAGAAGTATCTGGGGGACAGCCCTCACTACAAGACACTCGGAGCCATAGCCAGCACCATGCCCGGCCTCACATGGGGCGGAACATGGGTCAATCTGGTAGACGAACCCCACATCCAGCTCAACCTATTCGACACGGTAGCGAAGGCCCGTGCCGCCTTCGAAGCATAATGGCAAAGGGACTATTCATTGTCGGCTTCAGCACGGAAGAAGTCTTGGCCATACAAGCCAAGGCCAAAGCTCTGTTGCTGGAAGGAAAAACCATCATGTCCTGGAGTGATGGCGGGGGGACCTCCGTCACCAAGCAACAAGTGATGCCGGTGGCTGAGGTCTTGGAAGAATGCGCCTATGCACTCCGCAAGCTCGACCCGGCCACCTACGCCAAAAGGCCCGCCGCTCCGGGCAGTTATGTACCGCACCGCCTCCCTCTATGAATGCTTTTCAACGATTCGCCGCGAGTCTCTTCTTCGGAGTCAATTCCACCTACGAGAACGCCAACCGCTCACCGCGCCGGGCTCAGGTTCCCGGCAGTGCTCCGCGCGATGCCACGCTCGACCTGACACCGGGCGTACGCTCCGAGCTGGTCCGCCGTTCCCGTTATCTGGTGCGCAACTCCGGCTTTATCCGCGAGATAGTAGGCAGCATGGCCCTGTATGCCGTGGGAGATGGCCTCAAACCGCAAGCGGAAAGCTCGGACAGAGCATGGAACCGCAAGGCGGAAGCCTATTTCAACCGATGGAGCCGCCACGCCGACCTGACAGGCCGCTTCAACCTCACCCAGTGCGAGCATCTGGTCTGCAAGGCCGTTGATACGGATGGCGAGATATTCATCCACAAAGTCATGCAGGGAGACTCTCCCCGGATTCAACTCATCGAGAGCCACCGCATCGGAGACTACTCAGATTCGGAGGGATTTGTCGATGGCGTGAAACTCAGCCCGGACGGGGTGCCGATGGCCTACCGTTTGCTCCGGGATGACGGCTCGCATGCGGACATCGCCGCCGCGCACATCCTGCACGTGTACGACCCGGATGCGCCCTCACAGGTACGCGGCTGCCCGAGCCTCCAGCACTCTATCAATCACATCCTCGATGAGATGGAGCTGCTAGCCCTCGAAAAGCACGCCGTGAAGGACCATGCGGACATCACTCGTATTCTGACCACCGCCCGCGATACGGCAGACGATGGAGACTTCCAGCTGGGAGGCGCACCGGAAGCGGAAAGCTCGGACGCCGGATGGCTCCAGCGCATACTGGGGGGCAAGCTCGTCAAAATCCAGCCCGGCGAGGACCTCAAACCCTTTGAGAGTTCCCGCCCGAGTCCTACCTTCACGGGATTCTTGGAGCACCTGCGCCGCGACTCCGCGCTGGGCATGCTGCCATTCGAGTTTGCTTCCGATTCCTCCAAGCTGGCCAGCGCGGGAGTACGCCTGACCGTGGCCAAGGCTGACCGCCGATTCTCCTACCGGCAGACCTTACTCATCGACAGGATGCTGCGCCCGCTGTGGCTCTGGGTCATCGGCCATGCCATTACCACGGGCAAGCTCGAAGCCGTGGAGAACTGGACCGAGGTCAACTTCACCACGCCCCGCCGTGTCACTGTGGATGCCGGGCGCGAAGCTCAGCAGAACCGCTCCGATGTTGAGGCCGGACTCAAGACCCTCTCCGACCACTTTGCTGAGCTGGGCATGGATATCCACGAGGAGGTAGAAAAGCGGGCTCAGGAGATGAAGCTCATCGAAGAAACCGCTCAGCGGTACGGGTTGCCGCCGCAACTCCTTTTTGCCAGCTTCAAACAAGAAACCACCACACCCCCTGTCACGTCAACATGAACAATCTCTTTACCACCGAACGCCTCTGGCTCATGGAAGCCGAAAGCTATCTGCAACTCGCCGCCCTCCCGGCTCCGGCCACGCCTCCCACCGGGAAGCCGGTTCCGGAGCATCCGGCCTTTACTCTGGACGGAGGCCTTGCCACAGTCCCCATCCATGGCCCCATCTTCCGCAGACTCCCGGAAGCCACCCGGGCCGTGCTGAACATGTTCGGCATCGAGCACACCGAGGCGCAAAAGGCCGCAAAGGTACTCAAAACGCTCCAAGAAGCCCCGGCTGTACTTGTTGTACTGCTGGATGTGGATTCCCCCGGCGGCACGGTCAACGGGACGCCCGAATTAGCCGAAGCCGTCCGCGAGCTCAGCAAGAAGAAATATGTCTACGCCTTCACCTCCGGGCAAGCATGCTCCGCCGCCTACTGGGTTGCCTCCCAGTGTGACGGCATCTATGCAGCCCCTTCAGCCAGGGTGGGGAGTATCGGCGTTCTTCTCCCCTTGCTGGATTGCAGCGAGGCCTATGCCAAGCTCGGACTCCGCAAGGAGGTTATCACCGCAGGCAAGTACAAGGGAACCGGCCTCACCAGTACCAGCCTCACGGATGAGCAGCGAGCCCTCCTGCAGCAGCAGGTCAATGACACATGGGCCGATTTCAAGGCCGCAGTCACCCGCCGCCGCAATATCGCCCCGGAACACATGGAGGGCCAGACCTTCCCGGGAGCTCAGGCCCGCACGCTCGGACTCGTGGATGCGTCCATCTCCACGCTGGAGGCCGTGCAGGATAAACTCCGAGCCCGCCACTGTAAGGGCTCTTTTTGACAACACCATCACCATATATGACCACTATTGACGAACAACTGGACGCCGCTACGGCGAAGGTCTCCGAGCTCACGGCACAGCTTGCCGAAGTTCAGACCGAGCTCGAAACGGCCAAAAACGACCTTGCAACCGCTGAGGCGGTCAACGCAGAGCTGACGGACAACCTCACCACGGCCAAGGAAAAGATGGCCGCTCAGGAGGTGGAACTCCGGGAAGCTCGCGGACAGATCTCCCAGCTGCAGGCGGAAGCCCGCACCGCAGAGGAACGCGCCGCTGAGTTCTACGGTACCAAGGCCGGACAGGCTGCAAGCGTGACTCCCAAGGGCGATGCCTCCGTGCAACCCGTGGCGGAACGCTTCAAGGCAATCACCACCCCACAGGGGCAGACTCAATTCCTCCGCTCGCTTTCGGATGCTGAGCGTGCAGAGCTTTACTCCAACATCTAACCCGCTTTATTTCAGATATGGCTAACACTATCACCGACCTCAAAGACGTGCGCATCTCCCAGAATGCGCTTCTCCCGTGGATGGAGACTCTGCTTCCCCTGTCCGCATTCTCCACCAACTTCTCACCGGATGCCGCCGACAAGCTCGATACCGTGAAGGTACCTGTCATCGGTGCACCTTCCGCTTCCAGCGACTACGCCGGGGACTATACCGCCAACGCAGATTCGGAGGCCAGCTCCGTGGCCGTGACGCTCGACCGCCACAAGTACAAGACGGTACACCTCACCGCCAAGGAGGCCGCCACCACCTCGATTCCTCTGCTGGAGAAGCTGGTAACGACCGCCGCCCAGCAGCTCGCCATTGACGTGATGAGCGACATCTTCACCTCTATCACGGCAGCCAACTTCGGCACGCCCGCTATCCCGGCCATCTCCGCAGAGGATTTCGGCTATAAGACTATCATCAAGATTCGTGAGGCCTGCGCCGCTGCCAAGATGCCGCAGGATTCCCGCGCTCTGGTGCTGGATAACAGCTACTTCTCCGCATTGCTTGCCGATGACATCGTGGCCAAGTCCTTTATCACGCCGCTGGCCCAGCAGGGTGTAGTTGAGGCCAAGGTCAACCGCATTGCTGGCTTCAACGTGTTTGAGACCGGCTGTGTACCCGACAACGGCGAGAATCTGGTCGGCTTCGCGGCTCACCCGTCCTCTCTGGCAATCGCCATGCGCTACCTGACTCCGATTGCCAACTATGACGAGGCCGGAGCCGTGACGGACCCCGTGACCGGTCTGACCTTTGGCTACCTCCGCTATACGGACACCAAGAGCAACAAGGTGTATATCACTCTGGAGGCCCTCTACGGCTTCAAGGTGGTTCGCCCCGCTGGCCTTCAGCGCATCGTCTCCGCATGAGCCTGAGCCGCGAAATGACGGGGGATTTCCTCTCTATCTGGGAGGAAGTCCCCCAATTCCTCACCGCGCACGGGGTGCAGGTCCGCGTCCTGCTTTCGCAAGCCGGGCGCGGTCATACTCTGGAGCCGGGCGGATTCTCCGGGGAGCTTTCACTGGAGGCCCGCTGTCTGGCTTCCGAACTTCCGGCGGACATCAACCCCGGGAGCACTGTTCAGGTGGATGACATGACCTACCGCGTGGAGAATATCAGTCGCCGCCCCGGTCTCCCGATTGTCTCCCTTGACCTCCTACAGCCATGAGTGTACATATCTCCATCAACGATACAGAATTGCAGCGCAAGATAGCCAAGTTCGCCATCCTTTCCCAGAAGGGACTCGATGAGGCCACCCGCGCTGTAGCCTCACGTTTCACCAAGGCCGCAGTGGGTAACACGCCGCCCATGATACTGAGGCAGTCTCCTTCACAGGCCAAGGCAGAGTGGACGGCCAAGCTGATGGCCAACTATGAAAAGAAGCGATTTGTACGTGGTGCCTGGGTCAGTAAGGCTGAAATGAAAAAACTGCTGGCCGCTAAGAAAAAGCAACTCGGACGCGAGGCCGCCGGATGGAAGGCGGCTGCTGAGCAGTTGAACGCTAAAATCCCCGCATGGGTACGCCGCCACTCCGGCGAAGGTTCCTGCATCATTCGCAAAAGCGGCGACCGCGTGACGATTACCGTCACCAACTCGGTGCCCTATGGCGATGAGCTGCTGCGCATCCGTAGCAACTATGTTCTCCAGACTGTGAACCGGGGCATGGATGGCACGCTCCGGGCCATGAAGCGCAAACTCATCCGCTCAGTATGATTTCTCCCCACTCATTCACGGAATCCCTGCGGGCCTTTCTGTCGGAAGTCCTGCAAGGGATTTTTGTTCATACACCTGTCACCAATGGCGAGCTGGTGCTCCCCTATGTGCTGCTGACCTGTACGGCTGAGGCGGAGCGTATTCCCGGGAATCACACTTGGGAATGCAATCTTGCCGTGGAGCTGCATACCTCCGGCGAAGATGTGAGCGACCTCTCCAGCCGGGAGATGTTTTCGGTGATATGCCGCACGCTGCAAGCCCGGAAAACCCGGCAGCAACTCGATGATTCCGCCGCTGATTTCCAGCTCTATTCCATCAGCCTGCGCACCATCGAGGAGCCCCAGACTCTCGACAATAATTTTATCCAATCCGCCACCTTCCGGGTGGTGCTCCAATTTTGACACCCCCACACTAATATGGCAACTATCATAGGCACTGTCGGCGTTTTCGGTTTCGATGAGGACCAGCAAGGCATCTTGCTGGAGTCTCAGGATATCGACTACAAGCCGGATTCAAAAGTACAGCGTGACTATCGCGGTAAGAAGGTCGGTATCATCTTCTACGATGACCAGACCGATGTCTCCATGAAGGGCTACATTCCCCGCGATAATCCCACGGATATCAAGGTGGCTCAGACTCTCGTGCTGGCTAATGCCGCACCGGACCACGGGCTATCTACGGTCTCGACCGGCACCAATGTGGTGACCGGTATCAAAATCGGGCTTAAGAATGAAGACCTCGCTTCCTTCGAAGTTTCTTCCACCATATACGACTTCTGATGCAGAAGAAATCTACATCTGACGCCCTGAACTTCATCCGCTCCCGCGATGGAGAACTGGAGTCCCTGATGCTGGCAGCCTGTCTGACGGCCTTGGGGATTCCGTTCTCCGAGCGTCCGGCCTTTGCTGTGTCCGGGGATTCTGAGCCGGTAGTGAACTGGCTCTTTGATGAGTCCTCTCTGGATGGCAAGTTCAAGGCCAGCGAAATGATTGCCCGCTGGCAGGATAATGGGTGGATTACCCGCACCGACAACGAGCACCCGCTCGCCTACATGGCCGCCGCCATGCGCAACCTCTGCACGCTCATCCACCACCACATCGGACAGGCTCCCAAGGTGGAGCTGGTAAAGCGTGGCAACAAGACGCTTGTTATCCCTGAAGGCACCCCCGAATCCCAGCTGGGCCTCCTTATCAACAAATTCACCCGCTCATAATACTATGCCCTCCATTTCAATTTCCACCCGCGAAGATAGCAACAATCGCTCCATGGTGCAGCCTTCGGCCCGCTTGGAGTCCGGTCTCACCCTGCGCCCGATTTCCCTCGGCTCGCTCGAAATCCTCCGCCAATTAGGCAACCCGCTTGCCTCCGGCGAGGCCAACATGAGCACCATTGATACCCGCACCCTGACCGAATTCATCTGGGTACATGCGGCTCCCTTGGATGAGGTGGTCGAGACAGTCTACAACGCGCCTTCACAGGTGAACCGCAAGGCCGCTTTGTTCGCTATGAACATCAGCCCGGCGGAGCTCCGCACCATCACGGCCTCCCTGACAGCAGACCAGGCATCCGTACAGGCCGCTTCCGCCATCCCGCAACCGGATGCGACAGACTCCCCAAACGAGCAAGCCCCGCGCTGAATGCTACAGTGATATTCACACTGGCACGAGCGACGGGGTGGACTGAAGAATACATCCTCTGGATGCCTCTGCGCAAGACCTTGCAATACCTGCATGCTGCATGGATAAGCGAGGGCGTTGCTACTGAGTGGCGCAGTGTCTCCGAGGAAGAAGAAGCGGAGGCCCGGAGCCTCTACAACCGACTCAAACACCTGACCAGACATGGCTGACGTTTCGTTCACTTTTTCCGGCGATGCCGCCTCCCTCCAGAATGCGCTCAACGAAATCAAGGGCGAAGTCCGAAAGACCAAGGATTCTGTACAGGGGCTTGCCGGACAATTTACTGCTTCTTTTGCCGCTATCGGTGGAGCCATCGCAGCGGTTAAGGGAGCATTTGCTTTTTTCAGCAATATACCTGCGCAAGCCGCCCGCATTGAGGATTTGCGGGTCACGTTCACGCAGATGACCGGAGACGCGGAACAGGCCGGGCAGATTCTCGATGACCTATGGCACGATGCCGCCAATGGTGCCGTGGGGCTGGAACAGATGGCTGCTACTGCCAAGCCTCTTCTCAATGTGTTCAGCGATTCCGCTTCCATCCGGGAGTGGTCTCGCCGTTTTGCGGACATTGCCACCGGTTCCGGCGTGGCCGCTGACCAGCTTTCTAAAGTGTTCTCCCGAGCTATGGCTATCGGGAAGATTGATTCTCGCGCCATTGATACCTTGGCTCGTCAGGGCATCCCTATTTATCAGGAGCTTGCCGCTATCATCGGCACCACGACCGAGGCGGTGCAGGACATGGTGAAAAAGGGTCTCGTGTCGGCTGACCAATACGCCGCCGCTTTCCGCCGCATGACGGATGAGGGCGGAAAGTATTACAATCTATCTTCCCAGCTCTCCAACACCTCAGCCGGTAGCTGGGGCACTATGCTGGAGAATATCAATCGCGTGGCCGCCAAACTGGGAGAGCCCATCAATGAGGCTTTCACGCCTGTCTTGCAATCCATTGCCGTGGCTTTGGAGGAATCTCTCCCGGCTGTGCAGGCCTTCGCAGGGAGCTTCGGCTCTGCCTTTTCCGGTGTCGTGGCCGTCATTTCTCCCATAGTCTCCGGCATCGGGGAGCTGGTATCTGTGCTTGGAGGAGCGGAAACTGTCGTAGCAGCGGCGGCTGCCGCCTTGCTCATGTATGTGGGCAATACCAAGGCGGCTACTACCAGCACGGTGTCCTTCCGGGCTCAGTTGACTACGCTGGGCAATACTATCAAAGGCCTGTCGTTCTCTTCCTTCGTGACCGGATTCCGGACCGCGCTTTCCGGTCTGAAGTCGGCCATGACGGCTACTCTCACCGGGCTCAAGCTTACGTGGTCGGTCACTTGGTCTACCATGGCCACTGTTACCCGTGCCGCGATGGTTGCCGTTAAGGCGGCCATAGTGAGTACCGGCATCGGGTTGATTATCGTGGGCATTGGCGAGGCTCTGGGGGCCTTGTACTCCTGGTTCGCTGGCAACAGTGAGGCCGCCGAACGCGCCGCCGAATCTACCCGGCAGTTCGAGAAATCTCTCAACAGCTTAAACAAGCAAGCGGGCAAGGTCAAAACCCATGAGCAATATGATTCTTTCATGGAGCAGCTGGATGAACGCATAGACGATTTGCGAGACCAGCGCGATATGGCCGTGGCCAAGGATGAGGACGAGGAAGTTATCGCTTTGCTAGACCAACAGATAGCCCGCTTGCGTCAGAAGAAACGCCACTACGAGGAGACGCTTCCCATCCAGATTGAGGAGGCTATTGCTGCGGAACGCGCCGCCGAAGCCATGCGCCGCCAACAGGAGGAGGCCGCAGAGCTGGAGCGCAAGCTGGCAGCTGCCCGCGAAAAGCTCAACGACCTGTACCGCCGCCAACGCGAAAACGAGCGCGAGCAGTACCTCTCCGGGCTGGCTCCCGAGGTGCAGATTCAGCTTCGCCTTGCGGATGCCACGGCCTATGGGCAGACCCGCCACACGATTGAGAGCTTGCGGAAGGAGATGGAGGACATCATGCGCAAGCCCGTTGTCACGGAGCAGGATGTGGCCCGCTATGAGATGCTGGCATCCACCTACAACAAGATAACGGAGCTCCAGCGTAGGGGTCGCGAAGAAGCAGAGCGCACCGCCGAAACGGAACGCCGCCGGGCTGAGGAAGCCGCCAAACAGGAACAGGCCCGACAGAATGCCGCCCGCGACTATGATATGGCTGTGCGTATGCTCCAAGCGGAGATAGCCGGAGATGAACGGCGATTGCAGGTCCTGAAGCAACAGCAGCGTATTACCCAGTTGACGGCTGAATATCAGCGTCAGGGCCTAGAGGATGCCGAAGCCCGCGCTAAGCGTATGGTGGCTCTGGAGAAGCAGCTCGAAGAAGCGCAGGAAAAGCAGAAGCAACAGGAGCAGAAGCAACAGGGCCGAAGCCGTCAGCAGGGAACGCGCATTACAGATTCCATGGCCGGAGTGGGTGGTGGCGGTCGTTCCGTGGTCATCGGAGGCCCGCTTGTCTCGGAGACCAAGAAGCAAACCCGCTTGCTGGAGGGTATCGGCAACAATACCAGACGCGGCCCCACGATTCAGGTATCGGGCAATGTGGAGGCTGTGATAAGCAGGTAAGCAAATTTTGACACCGGGCTCTGTTTATATGGCAACATTACGAACAGGATTCGGCTCCGGTGGTGACAGAATGGTGTGGTTCGGTCATACGGGCTACACCATTACTGCTTTAACAATTGAACTCAGCCGCGACCGCGAAACCGGCGACACGGTAGAGCTTACCTATGAAATCCCGGAGGGCGATGCCTTGCGCTCGGTGCCGGAGATGGATTCCGGCATAGATGTTCTTTCTTCCGTGGCTCTGAGCAAGGCGGTTATCACGCCCGGAGTGGCCGGGGTGGCCAGTGTGAAGCTCACCTACACCAAGCCCAAAGTGGAAGAAGAGGAGGAAGATTCCGAAGGCGGCGAAAACGGCTCAGAAGAGGGGGAAGGCTCCGGCGAAGATGGCGAAGGCGAAGAGGGTTCTTCTCCGGCCCGCACGGTGTCTTTTACGACCTCCTTTGATGTGACTGTGGTTGACCAGCCGATTCTCACGCACCCGAAGATGGCCAGCATCTCCGGCGGGCAGTTGGAATATCTGAAGGCCTTTATGGATGGAGCTCGCCTGTGGGAGCTGGTTCCGGAGGTGGACAATTCCGGCAAGCCGAAACTCGATAGCGATGGGCTCCCGGTCATGAAGCAGCTCGGAAAGCTGCTCAATACCGGCAGCAAGGCCTTCGACCTCATCAATAAGGGCGTGACGGCCTACAAGGATATTATGGCTACTTACACAGTCCGGCAGACCTCCCGCACGGATAAGTCAGACATCAGCTCCGTGGGTACCATCAACGACCCGCCCAAGGCTCCCAAGTTCCCGAACCGCTCATGGCTGCAGGTGTCTTCCAATTGCTCGATGAACGATGACGGCAAGACCTACACCATCGAGAATACTTGGCTACTCTCTGGCCTTGGTGGCTGGGACAAGGACCTGTATGGCGCGTAAGCTATGAAACTGCCCGAAAAAGTACGCGTAGGGGAGACCCTATCAGCCCGCTGGCTCAATCAGGTGGTGGACTGCCTGAAGGAGCTTGCCAAGGCTGCCAACATGGTAGGCAATGGCACGTCTACCTCCAGTATCGAGTATTCCGGCTCCGAGTTGCGAGATACTAAGTACCGGGGTACCGGTGGCTCAGATCTACAGGAGTTCAAAGTCTTTCCCTTCCAGCTCCGCCTCAAGCCTAAGCATCTGTGCGAGGTGGACGAATCCGGAAATTGGCCCAAGATAGCCCAGATAAAAGCCGGGGCTATCATTGACTACATGGGCAAGACGCGCCCGGTTCCCGAGAATGCCACCATCTACGACTACACGGAGGGCTGGATTGATATCGGGGCCTTCTCTGAAAAGCTGGAAAAGGTCTTTTGCATCATTAAGCAGAATTACAAGGGCGAAATCATCAGCGCGGATATCTCATCTGAGCAGAAGGATTTTGTCCCATGGGGCAAGACGGAGGAGAACGCGGCAGGCGAGGGTACGCTCTCGGTGTTCATTGGTACCTACCAGCTCCGCAGAATTAACGAGGTCAACCGCGCCCATATCTACCAGGCACATACAGGTACTCTGGATTTGCAGACGGTACAGGTGGAAAAGCTCGTCACTGAGGACGGAGGTTCCGGCAATGGCTCAGGGGAGGAGGAAGAGTATTACACGGCCCCGGAAAGCGAGGAGTACGAAAGCAAGCCCGCTTCACTTTTCCGCAAAAGAGATGAGCATTTGTTCATATTCAAAAAGCTCATTTGTGGCGAAGGGCTGGAGCTTGCGGACGGCGAGAATCTGAAAATCACGCTCCGCCGGGCCAATTCTGTGTGGCCTTCTGGCTCTGGTAGCTCCGGTGGTTCCGCTCCGGGTTCATCTGATGTCCCCACTATCACGATAGGCGGCGTGGAGGATATTGTGTTCGACCGTGAGATTCTGGAGCCGCTGATTGAGGCGGGGATTATCCGGATTCCGTATGCTGATACCATCAAGGAGGTTACAGGTGTCATCTCTGGGCTTGTGGTGAAATATGCTCCGGCTGTCATGAATGATGACGGCTCGGTCACGTTTCTGGGGGAGGATGGTTCGCGCCTTCCTGATACGCCCGCGCCTGCTGATGCCGGTTCCGGCTCTGTTTCCGGTTCCGGTGCAGCGGTATACCACAATCAGATTGTGGGGGGCGTTATCTACATCACGATACCGATTTTCCAAGAAGGCTCAGGCTCGCAATCAATGTCGGCCTCTGCCAGTGGGAGCGATTCCGCTTCTGCTTCCGGCTCAGATGGAGACACGGAATCCGCTACTGCTTCCGATACGGTTACGGCTTCCGGCTCTGCCAGTGCTTCTGGTTCCGGCAGTGCATCAGGGGCAGCTTCGGGTTCTGCCAGTGCTTCCGCTTCGGCTTCTGAGGCTTCCGGCAGTACCGGGGCGTCAGATTCCACGGCTGGCAGTAGTTCGGTAGCAGGCTCCTCGTCATCGTCCTCCGGCGGTGGCTCTTCATCTTCCGGCGGTGGCTCGGTGCCCGGTGGAGGCTCAGTTCCGGGCGGTTCCGTTCCCGGTGGCGGTTCTTCTTCCGGTTCATCTGGTGGCAGTGGGTGCTGTGGTTGCGACTGTGCCACGAAGCTGGCCGATATGCAGGCCCGCATTGATGAATTATCCAAGCGCATTGACGAGCTGGAGAAGAAGGAATGCACCTGCAAATGTGGGGACCTGATGGCACAGATTCAGGCGGCTGTCGCTGCTGAGGCTCAGGCCATCGCCAACAGTATCAACTATGAGATATCGGTCAATGGTACCGTGGTGACTACTACGGAATACGGCACGCTCGTAGCCGATACCACCGGCTCGGTGACGGCTAACGGCGCAAGTGCCAGCTCCAATATCCACTACTAAGCAATATCTTTCCTATGGCTTGCAACTGCTCCAACATTGACACGAACGCTATCTGCAATGCAGCCCGGCAACTCCTGCGCAAGAAGTTTGCCGAGCTGCTGCAGAATATCCCATGTTCCCATACCAACAGGGATGCCTACTACAGCCCATCGCAATACTGGTACGACCTAGACCGCACCGACCGCCGCACGGTCAGTACCAGTATGAGTGTGGGGCTCCGTGGCAATACCATCGTTATCTCTCTTTCCTATGCCTGATTCTTCTATGAAAATTGACCTCAACAAGAACACCCGCTGCATCTCGATGTCGCCATGGAGGCAGTGCTTCATGCGCCGCATTTTCCGCGAGCGCGGGCTCTCCATGCCTCCGGTGACTTATCCTATCATTCCGGAGAAGCCTACGCGCCCGAAGGAGCCCAAGGCTTATTCGAGCTTGGCCCTGACTTTCATCCGGTTGATTCTGGAGGCTGAGCGGGACGGCTTGCAGTATCTTATTATCTACGAGGACGATGCCTATCCCTGTGCGGCTCCACAGGAAACGCTCGACAAGCTGCTGGCTGAGCATCCGCTCCCGGCAGATTGTGGCTTGCTGTGTCTGGGGGATGCCAATGGCGTGAGCCGGTTCCGTGGGAGGCATACCAGCTTGCTGGATAAGTGCATGAGGCCGTACACGCCGCTTGTCCCCAATTGCGCCGAAAACAAGGGGAGCCATGCCTTTGTGGTATTCCGGTCTGCCATGATACCTTTCGTCCAAGCAATCGCCTCTTTTGGCGTAACGGACATGTCTTTCTCCCGCATCCGCAATCATTGCGACCTCCGGGCGTATGGTATCTTCTTCGACCCTATATTCACGCAGCACCGGTTCAATGGCGGCAACAGTCCGGAACCGGCTCACCGATTCCCGGAGTATTTCCTGCACCATAAGGCGGAGCTGGATGTACGTTTTCCCAGACCTACCCAGCAAACCCGCTTGCTTGCGGCCCCCGCGCCGCGCTTCTGGCTTTTTGCCAATGCTTCGCAGGGGGATTTCAGCTCGCTGGACATCAGGCCGGAGGATGTGCTGGTTTTCCTGAACCGGGCAAAGCCTTTCGACAAGCTCAAGCACCTGCCGAACCGCCGCATCCTCATCGTGCGCAGGAATGCCCGGGATAAGAATTGGTTCATCCCATACGGCAGGGAAAAGGAGATTTTTTCGCTGTATGAGGATGTGCTGTTGCTCAGTGACAAGGCTCTGGAGAAGGAACGCGCATGGTTCCCGGAGTACAAGCGGGCCACGAACAACGCTTCCCCGACCACGGGCTGGATTGCTTACCATCTGCTGCGGGATGATTTCCCGGATGCCGAGGTGCTGCTGGTCAATTTCAGGCCGGACGGGGACAACGGCTCGTACAAGTGGTACAAGCACGATTGGCAGTATGAGGCGGAGTATTACCGGAAGCACGATGTGCCCATCCTTCTGCTATTTTGACATCCCGCTCCAGATATGGATATTTTCATCAATTCAGAAAAAAGCCCGGCATTGATTCAGGCCAAGGCAACCGGCTCCCCGCTGAGCGGGTTCAAGGTGAAGCGCGGAGCCGTGGTTCCGCTGAGTGTCACGATTCTGGGCAGTTCTTCCGCTTCCGGGCTTCGCATGGGCATCAAGGCAAAGGGCAACTACGAGGGAGATTTGCTTATCCTTGCTGAAGCAGATTCCGGCACGCAGACAGAACAGGGTACCCGCTTTGATTTGAAGTTGGTTGCTTCCTCTCTTGCGCTGAATGACGCGCTCGATGTAGGGGAGGGTAAGGAGAGTACTCCGGCCACTTTGGCCGCCATGACCGAGTTTGCTTGGATGGAGGGCGGCGAACCCCGTCTTTCTGATACGCTACAGACGACTATCATCAACGATATTATCCGACTGGCCACGGATGCTCCGGAGGCCGCTACCGGGGAATACCCGGCTCCGGACCTCGTGGCCACTAAGTCCTGGGTGAATAGCAAACTAGCCTCAGCTGATGCCGCTGGCCTCGTCATGCTGGGGACGGATGAGCCTGTCTCCGGGAAGAATGTCCGCCCAGTGGGCAAGTCTTCTTCCGGTGGCCTTGCTGTGGATGTTTCGGGCCTGTCTGCCTACGATATCGCCGTGGCCAATGGTTTTGTAGGTACGGAAGCAGCATGGCTGGCTTCCCTGAAGGGCGAGCGTGGCTCCAAGGGAGAACCGGGCGAACCGGGGATTCAAGGAGTTCAGGGCGAGCCCGGAGAAGTAGACCCGGCTGATGTGGATGCAGCCGTCCATAAAGCTCTCTATGAGGAACAGTACGAGACACATACATCCGCTGTGGGCACTACCGATATCAATTGTCGATGGGCTCAGCTCAGTCTGGCTCATTGTCCCCCGGGAGGTAATCTCAAATCCGTAACCATTCCTTGTCGCTCTACCAACAGCTCCGACATGACGACCGCAGCTTCCTATCTTGGCATTTTTGAGGAGGATGCCTCCGGAAACTTCGTTCATCTTGCCACTTCCGTCAATACAGTAGCGCAAAAGGTCGGTCAGGATAGCGTCTGGCAATTTGAGGAAACTGTTCTGAGTGGAACAAAAATCCGACTCTGCCTGATGGCCAGCCGTACCAGCACCGCCCTCAACACCTCCCTTGTACTGAGTGGCAGGGGTGTGAACAAAGATACGGATGGCTGCTACTTGATGAACACGAGTGGTAGTAATGAAAACTACCTCATAGCCGCCACATTTACGCTAGGCATTCCCGGGGCTCTTTTTACCCCGGCTTCACATGAAACCAATACCACGCTCCATCTCTCCGAAGAGGAACACGCCGGACTGGCTCAACTTCTCGCCAACAAGGATGCCTTGCTGGCTCTTATCAACCACTAACCCCCGGAATGACTATGTGCGAAAAGAAACCAAACGAACCGTGGCTGGCTTTCTTCTGTCGCTATATCGTGGAGCAACCCCGCGCTGTACTGGCAGTCATTGGCTTAGCCGCCGCCATCGTGCTGTATTGCGACCTCCGCTACTTCATTGCCGAACAAGCCCGTGCTCAGGAGAAGACCATACGCGTGCTCTCCGAGATGTCCGTACGCTTGCAGACGATTGAGCACCGGATGGAGGTTTACCACAAGCAGTCGCCTCCGGCTCCGCCCCAGTAAGCTCACGCAAGCGGACGCCAAAACGACACCTTGCCGGGTAGGAAGGGTATTCCCGGGAGCAACGGCTCCCCAACGGACGCATCCTACTCTTGGCAAGGTGTTTTTGTACCTTGCCGGAGCCGGTTCCAAACACCCATCAGGAAAGCCTTGTCTTACGTTGAGCGAACGGAAGAAGTGCTTGCTATTAACGAGTTACGCTAAAAAACAAGCTACTGCGATACCCCCGCCACGTCTACCGCCCCCCCGGAGGGAAGCGAACGCTAAACCCATCACATTTACAAAACTCTAAGCATAAGCATTTTGTGGTTCGTTTGAACAAAGCAAGGTAGATGTATACTACCGCGTTTAGCGGAGGCGTGCAGAGGCGTTTGGGG
>JAZSEM010000007.1:0-20257 GCA_045531695.1 Akkermansia sp. | reverse complement strand
GATAGGCGGACAAGCTCCAATTTATCCGTCAAAATAGGTCTAAACCTCTAATTGTTCCAGCGCGTAATTTTTATGATTTTTGGGGCTTCAAAAGGTGCTCTGCAGTAGGCACATCATACATCACGACACTATACCCCTCGCTGCCTGTCGTCACCAGAGTCCCCCACTCCACCTCGGAGTACAGATTGCAGAGGGTCATGGTATGCCCGGGTTCAATAGCCGAGGTACCGCGCATAAGTTGATAAAGGACATCCGCCAGAGGCTCAAAGGGAGTGAGCCTTTTTTCATAGACCGATTCGGGCATCTCCAGCTCGACCTCCGGCAGGCCGTAATCGGTCATGCCCTGAGTAGCAAGCAGATATTCATCATCCTCCGTACGCCCGAGAGCCACACCAATGAGGTTGTAGGGCATCAGCTCGCCCGGTTCCCCCATAAAGGCGGAACCGATAAAGGACTGGAACTGTACTCCGACCACGCCGGGCATGGTCTCAAACAGGAACAGAGCAGTCAGAGCTCGCTCTGCAACCGCCACAGGGTCATCGTTCACATTCCCCAATACGGCCACCTCCACGTAGGCAGTGTGGCTCATGATCTGTGCGATAACTTCATCCTTAAGCGGGCTCTCATCCAGACTCTCTCTCAGGGCATCGGCATTCCACTGCCCGGTATGCGCAGTGATGGTCACTCCCTCGGGCCATGCCTTGGCAATAGTAGCCACATCGGGCAGCTCGCCCTTCACAAACACACGACCACTGTAGGTCGGCACGGGTACGCGCAGGTTTCGCCCACGCTTACCACCGGCCTCGGTCAGCAGGTGGCGCAGTTCGTCATTTTTCTCGTAACCCACGTGCGTTTCATCGCAGGCGAGGTCAAGCGGGGTATTGCCGGAGGGACTGCAGGCATTCACATCGGCTCCATACTCGTGCAGCAGATAGCGCAGCATGCCGAGCGATTCCTCGGGGTTATAGAACCAGCCATAGACCACGGCATGCAGGGGCGTATTGCCATGAGCCTCCTGCGACTGGCTCTCGGTAATCTTATCGGCTCCAAATTCAGCCAACACACGGGCCATTTCCACTGAACCATGCACAATACAGCTCAGCCAGGGGGATTCCGTCTCGGTCTCAGGTTTCATACCGGACTCCAGCAGCAAGCGCAGCATTTCGGGGGAACCATGCTGCACACAGAGATTGAGTAGTTCCACATCATCCGTCTCCTTCAGGCGCTCCTGCAGATGGGCGGCATTCCCGGCCATTGCCAGCAGTTCCTTCATGCAATCCGGGCTGTTCTCCATAACAGCTACCGTCAGGTAGGACACCAGCAACTCATAATCATCGTCCACCAGATAACTGCGGTTCTTCTGCAACAGTATGCGCAGAGCCACGACATCGCCCTTTTCAATAGCCTGTGCAATCTGACGCCCGATGCGATAAAATTTCACCCAGTACCAGCCAAAACAAAGGGCCATAAACAAAACAACGAGACCAATCTTCACAAGCGGTTTTATCCAGGTGGCGTCCATGCGCTGCATTCTATCAGACTGAGCATACCACGTCAAGCAATAGTTGCTTTTTTTTAACTATTTTTCCATAACGTACACAATAAAGCCTTGCGGGGACGCTATCGCGCGCGTATAATGCGCCCATGCCAACCGTCAACCTGTCTCTCGGAGCCCGCTCCTACAATGTGCATGTGGAAAACAACTCGCTGGACAGCGTAGGGTACCTTACCGGTCGCCTGCGCATGACCGGCAAGGCCGCCGTCATCAGCGACAGCAATGTGTGCCCCCTGTACGGCGAAAAAGTCATTCAAAGTCTGGAGGATGCCGGCTACAGCACCTCGCTGCATGTGTTCGAAGCAGGCGAGCAGAGCAAAAACCTGAGCACCGTTGAACAGATTGTCAACGAGATGGTAGCAGCGGGCCACGACCGCAGCAGCTTTGTAGTAGCACTGGGTGGTGGTGTCGTCGGCGACATGGCCGGGTTCATTGCCTCCATTTACTACCGCGGCATTCCTTTCATTCAGATACCCACTACCGTCATGGCTCAGGTGGACAGCTCGGTGGGTGGCAAAACGGCGGTTGACATCGCCGGTGGCAAGAACCTCATCGGTGCGTTCCACCAGCCGGCTCTTGTGGTGGCCGACCCCACCACCCTGCTCACCCTGCCGCCGCGAGTACTGCGCGAGGGTATGGCTGAAATGGTAAAGCACGCCGCCATCCGCAAACCTCGCATGCTGCAGACACTGCGACGCTTGGCCGACGAGATTGATTTGGGCTTCACCCTCAACACTATCGAACATCTCCCGGATATCATTGCCGACAACATCGCCATCAAAGCCCGTATCGTGGAAGAAGATGAAAAAGAAACCTGTGGCGTGCGCGCCTTCCTGAACCTGGGGCATACCCTTGGTCACGGCATCGAGGCCAGTGTACCCTACGGCGAACTGCTGCACGGCGAAGTGGTGAGCCTGGGTCTGCGCGGTGCCCTGTGGCTGAGCCGCAAATACTGCGGACTGAGCGAAAGTGCCGCGCGCGACGTGCTCGATACTCTTGCAGCGCTGGAGCTACCGCTAACCATGCCCGAGGGCGTAGAAGTCGAGCGCGCCCTGAAGTTCACCGCGAGCGACAAGAAGTTCAGCGGTGGCAACATACGCTTTGTGCTGCTGAAAGCGCCCGGCGAACCCGTACTGTCCAAAGATATCAGCGCCGATGATTTGGCCGATGCCATGCGTCACCTTACCACCCCCTTAACCTACAATTCCTAAGATTTATGACCGATCCCCGCACAACACAGCTCGCAAAGAGCCTTATATCCCACTCCTGCCGCGTGCAACCCGGTGAGCACGTGTTGCTGGAGATCATTGACGCGCCCGATGAAATTGCCATCGAGCTCATTCGTGCCGTACGCCAAGCCGGCGGCATACCCCACATCAACCTGCGCCACAGCCGCGTAAGCCGCGAAATGCTCGCCGGTGCTACCGATGCCCAGTACGAGAGCATAGCCGGTTTCGAACTGGCCGAAATGCAGGCCATGGACGCCTATATCGCCATCCGCGGCGGTACCAACAGCTTCGAGAACTCATCCGTTCCTGCAGAGGCTATGCAACTGGCCATGAAACACATGCGCCCCGTACACAACCACCGTGTATGCAAGACCAAGTGGTGCGTGCTGCGCTGGCCCACACCGGCCATGGCTCAGGGTGCCGGCATGAGCACCGAGGCCTTCGAGGACTTCTACTTCCGCTGCTGTCTGGCTGATTACGATGCCCTGAAAGCCGCCATGGACAAGCTGGCCGAGCGCATGATGAAGACCGACGTCGTGCACATTGTCGGCCCCGGCACCGACCTGACCTTCAGCATTAAGGGCATGCCCGCCATCCCCTGCGCCGGTGAGATGAATATTCCCGACGGCGAGGTCTTCACGGCCCCGATTAAAGACAGCGTGAACGGCACCATCCACTACACGGCGCCCACCCTGTTTCAGGGTATTCCCTTCGATGGCATCCGCCTGACCTTCAAGGACGGCAAGATTGTGGAGGCCCACTGCAACGGCAACGAGGAGGCCCTCAACAAGATTCTCGATTCCGACGAGGGTGCCCGCTTCATCGGCGAGTTTGCTCTCGGCGTGAATCCCTTCATTCTGAAGCCCATGCGCGACATTCTTTTCGACGAGAAGATTGGCGGTTCCTTCCACTTCACCCCCGGTCAGGCCTACGAGAACTGCGACAACGGCAACCGCTCGCAGGTACACTGGGATATGGTGTGCATACAGCGCGCCGATTACGGTGGCGGCGAGATTTACTTCGACGGCGAGCTCATCCGCAAGGACGGCATCTTCACCGATCCCGAGCTGGCCATCCTTAACCCCGCCATGGACTAATAGCATGAAAGATCCGCGTTATCAGAAACTTGCCGAGCAGGTTGTGGGCTACGCCGTGCGTGTGCAGCCCGGTGAGCGTGTGAACCTGCGTATGCTCGACATCCCCGACGCCATGGTCGTGGAGCTCATTCGTGCCGTACGCCAGGCCGGTGGCATACCCCACGTGGATATCACCCACGCTGCCGTCAACCGCGAACTGCAGAAAGGTGCCACCGAGGAACAGTACGAACTCGAGGGGCGTTACCGCCTGCAACGCGCACAGGATATGGACGTCAATGTTGTCTTCTACGGCGATTACAACAGCTTCGAGAGTGCTGACGTACCTGCCGAGTGCATGAAGATTGTGAGCCGCCACATGAAGGCCGCCAGCGATTTCACCGTCAATAAGCGCAAATGGACCGTACTGGCCTGGCCTACCCCGAGCATGGCACAGGCAGCCGGCATGAGCACCGAAGACTTCGAGGATTTCTACTTCCGCTGCTGCCTGGCCGACTACGCTGCCATGAAGGAGGGCATGCAGAAACTCAAGGCCATGATGGAAGCCACCGATGAGGTTCGAATCGTCGGCCCGGGTACTGACCTGCGCTTCAGCATCAAGGGCGTACCCGCCATTGTGTGCGCCGGTGACTGCAACATTCCCGACGGCGAGGTGTACACGGCCCCGGTGCGCGACAGCATCAACGGTACCATCACCTACAACGCTCCCACCATTTACCACGGCATACCCTTCGACGGCGTATCCTTCCGCTTTGAAAACGGTAAGATTGTGGAGGCACACTGCAACGGCAATGACGAGGCACTCAACAAGATTCTCGACACCGATGAAGGCGCCCGCTACATCGGCGAGTTCGCTCTGGGTGTGAACCCATATGTGCTTAAGCCGATGCGCGACATCCTCTTCGACGAGAAGATTGCCGGTTCCTTCCATCTGACCCCCGGTCAGTGCTACGACGAGGCCCCCAACGGCAACGAGTCCGCCATTCACTGGGATTTAGTCTGCATACAGCGTCCCGAGTTCGGCGGTGGTGAAATCTACTTCGATGGCAAGCTCATACGTAAGGACGGCGTGTTCACCGACCCTGAGCTGGCCCTGTTCAACGCAGCTGAATAAACAGAACCACTCAACATGAAAAACCCACATCTCATCCGGCGATTGACCGACCATGTCATCCGTAACAAGTATCGCTATGTTGCGCTGGCGTTGGCAGCCCTGCTCTGTAAGTGCACGGCAGAAATCACCGGGGGGATGTGGGCCAATAGTCTGGAGTGCAACACGACCATTCTACCCGCAGAGGCTCTGCCCGGCGCCGGAGCACTGCGTATTGCCCTCATAACCGACCTGCACAATGTCCCGGAAAGGATGGAAAGGGTCGTGGCAGAACTCGAAAAACAGAAGCCGGATTTGATTCTGTTCGGGGGTGACCTTGTTACAGCGGATGAAAGATTTCGCCGTACCCGCTGGGCCGTTTCCGGGTTCCGCAAACTGGCAGCGATTGCTCCGACCTATGCCGTACTGGGCAACCACGATTACGAAAAACAGGAGCAGGTAGAGCGCATTTTTGCCACAGCCGGTGTTACCCTGCTCAGGAATCAGGCTGTCGATTTGCCAACTCCCACAGGTGGCAAGCTGAAACTGGTCGGTTTAGGTGACTGGAATGAGGGCGACGAAAAACCGCAACTCTGCCTTGCCCCCAAGGGAAAAGCTGAGAGCGCCGTGCTTCTGCTCAGCCACGACCCGGAGAGTCGCTGGCTCCTGCGGGAATATGACTGGGACATCATGCTCTCCGGGCACAATCACGGCGGGCAGTTGGGAATTCCCTTCACCGACACTTACCTGAGCTTCCGCTCATCTATGCCGGCAGGGTTATTTGACTTTGAAGGAGGGCGCCGTGTACTGGTGTCTCGCGGGGTGGGCAGCATATTGGATATGCGCTTCTTCTGCACCCCCGAGATCAATATCATTGAGATTGCTGCTGAGTAGCACCCTCCGCTGCTTGATTAGCGGGCTGAACCTGCTGAGTTTCCTCGGTGGGGAACAGTTTATCCGTGGCCTCGTCCCACATGTAAAGGGCAATAATGGTGTAAATGGGAGTCAACGCCCAGCCAACATAATTCACAATGCGCCCCAGAAACTTTCCATCGACCACCAAACCGGCTATGTAAACAGCCAGACCGGCTATCACCGAAATGGACAACAGCGATATCGTGCCGGGAATATCATGGTCATTGAAAATGAAATTCAGCACAGCAGGAAACACCCCCAACATGGCGGCGGCCCCTACGGCATCCCACTTTCCAAATGCATTATAATCCTCCGGTACTTCTGGCATACGCACCAGAGTATACCCTTCCCCACCCCTTTTGGCAATACTTTTGTGAACAAGTCCCGCTGTCAGTACACATTTTCAAATATTGACCTTGACGTACGGGAGGGATTTAATTAGAATAGCCGCTGACATGAAAATTCTTGTGGCACTTTTCCGTATTCTCTGCAGCGTCATTCTGGTATTGCTGGTTCTGGCGCTTCAACATGCAACATGCAGCATGACTTTCGGCGATCTGTGGCAGCAGCTCACAGCCCATGCCTGCTCAGACTGGCAGATTCTTGCCTGGGCAGCCGGTGCAGCTCTCGTGCTCAGTCTGGTACGTTGTCTGGGTATTGTGTGGAATGTTATTTTCAGCCTGCTGACTTTCCTGCTGATGGCCGGATTGGTGCTGATAGCAGCCGGCCCGGAGGCCGCATTCACCCCTCAGATTTGCAAACTGATTGATGCAGCCGGTTACATCAAACAAATGCCTGATATCCTGTGGCTGATACCGGTTCTGTGGCTTGTTGGCTGCCTGTGCGCCCGCAATCAGGTTTCGGTATTCCTGACCGCCGTTGTGTGTTACCTGCTGTGGCTGCTGTTCACATGGCTGCTGACGCTCGGTGTGAATACCTGGCTGAGCATGGGCAAGCCCTCCCCCGAAATGATTGCCGACCTCTTCCGTGGCAACAGCTGGCTGCCTGCAGCTATCACCGGCACCTTCCTGCTGGTCTATGCTCTGATGATGTCCATCTTCGAAGCGTTCCTGCGCAGAAAGAAAAAAACTAAAAAAGTTCAGGAAAGCAAAGCCCCGGTCGAGCCAACTGAAGCCAAAGCATGAGAACTCTGACCGCCCTTCTACCCTTACTCATGTTCCCGTTTTTAACAGACTGTAAGGGAGCCCCTCCCGAACAGCGCGTTGCCACAGCTCGCCGAAATGCAGAACCCGAACTGGGTGAGCATTTCGGCAAGCCGGTTTTTATTCGCATTATTAAGGAAGACTACGAACTCGAACTATGGGTGCAGGAGCCTGACAACAGTTGGCAGCTTATCAAGACGTATGAAATCGCCGGCATGAGCGGCGATTTGGGGCCGAAGACAAAAGAGGGCGATGAGCAGGCTCCTGAGGGATTTTACCGGGTTGTTCCCTCAGCCATGAACCCTCGCAGCAGCTACCACCTTTCGTTCAACATCGGTTACCCGAACTCGTATGACCGCCGTCTGGGGCGTACAGGTTCCTACATTATGGTGCATGGCAGCGATGTCTCCATCGGCTGCTTTGCCATGACCGACCCGATTATTGAGGAGATTTATACCATGGTGAATGAAGCCTTCAAAGCCGGGGTGGCCAACGTTCCGGTTCAGGTATATCCCTTCCGCATGACATCGGAACGCATGGCAGAAGAAGCACAGAACAAGCACTACGAGTTCTGGCAACACCTGCTGCCCGGCTGGCAATACACAGAACAACACGCAGCCCCCTACCCTGACAATGATTGAATGGTTAACTCATTCGCCACACGGTTTTCTATGGAGTGTCTGCTTTTTTCTTCTGTTTACAGCGGCCTGCTTAACCTTAATCGATGACGAAGAACAACGGCACAGCTGTATAGCCTTCTGCGCAGCCCTTCTCATCAACCTTCTGGCATTTATCGGATTTCTGGAACTGACAGACCTCACGTTCCAAGACATTTTACGCCTAAATCGCCATCTCATGGGCTTCCGTCGCCGTGATGCCATCGCCTACCTGCTGGTCTCAGTGTGGATTCTCTCCTCGTACATCCTGACCCGTAAACTACTTCGCCTCTTCTACCACTGGCGTGACAGAAGAGGCGAAGATGATGAAACGAATGATTCGGACGATTGAGCCTTATTCAATCTCAATCGTATCTGCAGCACGTCGCTGGTCGCGCTTCTTGGCCTTCTTTTCTTTATCCTTGGCTCGCTTAGCCTCGCGAGCAGCCTTGCGCTCTTCTGATGTCAGCTTGTGCTTGATATTCCCCCAGAGGTTCACCAGTGTGGGGGAAAGCTTACCATAGTCAGTGTTCGGGTCAATCTTATTGACTTTCTTAATGAACCCCTTGAGCTGATTAGCCTGAATAGCCTCACGGCGGGACTGCCCTATGTAGAGATTGAGTACGGCCTGACGGTCACGGGGGTCATATGCCTCGTCCTCAACAATTGCAAAGCAATCCTTCTTCATCTGGGCATAATCGGCCTCGAAATCAGGCTTAAGGAACCCATCGGGGGTATCAAGCTGCTTGTACATGAACTGCAGAGCGTTGAACTTGTGGCGACGAATGCCACCCAGTTTATCGGTGGGGTCAGCAAGTTCGAGCTGCTCCATGAAATCAGCAGGCTTCTCGATGGGCAGATTACCGACTTCAACCAGCAGTTTTGCCTTGTCAAGCCCCACCTTACCTTCCGCCTGAGCGAGCAGCTCCTGCTGTTTGCGCAGAGCCTGAATGTACTTGGCAATATTCTTAACGCCCTCCGTGCATTCATCGTCCGAGCCCAGATAATCGGAGCCCTGGAAATCGGCATACTTGCGCCCGGACTTATCGAAGAACATTACCGTGGGACATACGCTGAAGGGAGGGGCGGGCATTTTCCCGCGAATGGAAGCAGCCTCATCTGCCCCCTTGGCGTCATCGCGCTCATAGAAGGGAACGGCCACCATCACGGCGTTGCCGGCTGCCTCCTCCGCAGCGGGCGATTTCCAGAAGGTCTGCAACAGCTTCACGCTGCGGGCATTCCAGTCAGGGCCGTAGCAGTAGGCAATCACGCCGTCATCGCCGGCTTTCTCCAGTGCCTCATCAAAGGTGTTGGCACGCTGCGCCGCCTGTACCAGTGAGCCCAGCAGCAGAGCCGCCACAGCAAGAACCTTACTTGACTTTCTTGTTATCATATACCAGAATTGCTTTGAAGTTAATACCTACCAGCTGATCTTCACCGGAATCGATACGAATAAACTTAGCCGTGGGATGACTACGCTTTATGCAGACGCGGATATAGGGTTCCTTAGAGCCGTCGGGCAGCTCGGTAAGGGTTTTCCAGGTCTGCCCATCGGCCGAAATCTCAATCTTCCAGGTGCGATAGGAGCCGCAACCATTGGAGGGAATGATGATAATGCCACCGATACGGGTCTTCTTGGGCAGCTCAACGGTGACAGTCTGGTGCTTACCGAAGGCGGAGTAAATGTGCCCACCCTTCTCGGTGAGAGCAGCAGCGTGGTGAATGATGTTGCTCTGGTCATCATTGTACTTACTGAGCGTCACCAGACCACCGGCCGATACCAGATTGCCGCCGGCAGGCTCATACTCGGGCATCTTCTTGCCGCTGTCGAGGTAGTCCTGACTCCACAGGTTAGCCAGCTCCATATCACCGATTTCCTCAGCACCGCGAATCACACCGCAGCTGATGAGGTCCTTGGAGTCCGGGTGATCCTGAATAGCCTTCTCAATCATGGCCATAACCTTCTTGGCAAAGGGCTTACCCTCGCCATGAGCAGTCTTCACGGCCCAGGCAATCATCTGGCAGAACTCGGGGTGCAGAGCCACGTTATCCACCAGTATCTGCATGAATGTCTCCTTGTGAGTGCGGGCCTTGCCGAGTGACTGGTACTGCATATCGAGCAGCAGGTGGAATTCCCACTGAGCTTTCTCATTGATATTGAGGCTCTTGAAATAGGCCTCGAACGCCGCAAGTTTCTGCTTGGGTGAGCGCAGGGTCTTCAGCATCGAGGGGTAAATTCGCTCCAGCAGGAACTTGGAGCACATCTCGGGGTGCTCGGGAGTGATGGAGGTACACACGAACTCATTCACGCCAAGCCACTTGCGCGGGCGCTTACCCAGCGAGCGAGCAGCGGTATCCATGTAGAAGTCCCACACGGGGCGGTAAAGCGGCTGCATCTGCACCGAAAGTTCAAAGAGCTTGAGGGCATTGACGGGGTTATTGTGCTCGCCCAGCATGGTGGCCAGAGTGCAGACCATCTGAGCATCGCGGGTAATTGCCCCCTGCATGTACATGGCGGTCTGCATCTGCAGTGCACTCCAGGTGTTCTCTCCCCAGCTGCTCCAGTGCGGATGACGATCCTCAGAGAGGGAGTTGGCACCATGCCATTTACCGTCAAAGAAAACGGCGTATGCGCAGTGACCGGGCTCACCCATAGTGATAGCCGGCACACCATTGGCACAGGCTGCCGAGGTACCGAAGTGCGACAAACCGCCACACACAGCACCTACATCGCGGGTTTCCTTAGCGAAGTTGTCGGGGTAGAGCACATCAAAGGGCTGGTAGTACCACTGAGAGAAAATCGAGTCACCATACACGTTGGTGGGCAGATAAGGTACCTGGAAAGCCATACCGGTGTACGCGCGGGAGGGAGCGGCGCAGTTATCACGAAGCCAGCGCATGGTGTTGGCCGAGCCGAAGGGGCTGTTGCCCTTCCAACCACAGCAGTAATGAATAAGCCAGGTAGGCAGCTGTGCGAAATAGCCGTTCAGGCGGTCCTGGTCAATACTCTCGGCAAAGTACAGATAGCGCTCTCTTGCCGCACGGTACACGTCCTTCTTGTTCTTACCTTTCTTGCCGCCGGGCAGCGTGGGCATGATATAACCCAGATCTTTCATGCTCTCAAGCTCTTCCTTCGACAACTCTTTGTCCTCGCCATACCAGCCATTGCGTGTGAACTGAATGGCAATGGCTCCGGCTACTCGGCGCTTCAGACCTACATTAGAAGGCTTGTCGCCGCCATCCACCAGAACTTCCTCATCCATCTTGGGGTCAACCTGACGGAAGTGTGCCAACATGGAGAGCGCCACCTCGCCATTGGTCAGCTCGCCATCATAAACAAAGTCTGCAACCCACTGCAGGTCATTAAGTAGCGGCGCCAGAGATTCACATGCCACACGGTCTTTCATCAGAGCACTGAGGGCATCCAGATCACAGCGGTTAAGCAGCTCCCACTGAGCCAACATAAGGCGCACCTCGGGGTCCTGAAGATATTTCTCAATGCTATCCTGGTCAACACCTTTCAGTCGCGTACGCAAGCGACCGGCCAGGCGGCGCTTAAGAACTTTCGGCTGTTTCCACACTGCCGGGCTGAAATTGGATTTATGGGCAGGCTCACGTACCGGGCGCAGACCGTCATCTTCCCCCTGCCCTTTTCCCTTGCGGCGGTACTTGGCAATCTTCTCGGGGGTAACGTTTTCGCCCTCAAGGTCATCATCTTCGGTGATGGCCTCTTCCTCTCCATCCTGGAAAGCATCCGGATCCTCGGCATCGGCCAATCTATCCATGCCGTCATCCGGTTCGCCGGACCAGTCAAAGTCCCCGCTTTCCTTGTCTTTGGTATCGACTACAGGCGTTTCTTTCTGAGTCGGTTCTGTCTTGGGTTTATCGGGCTTTGCAACGACCTTTTCTCCGTGAATGGCCTTTTCGAGCACCGGCAACAACCCGGGGGCAGCCATGTAACCACCGGCCAGGCCTAGTGCAAGAATAATGAGGTAAACGTATCTGGGCTTCATTTGTCCTATTTATTAGCAAATTCCCCCCGCCCTGTCAAGAATATGTTGATAATCACACCAATCTCTGATTTTTTTGCCGGCACATTCCGGTCGATTCTAAAAAATAACGCCCTAAAATGGCAACTTAACATTGCAATCAGCCCAAAAGTTGATATCATAGAATACGCGAATAACAGAACACATCAACACATGGCGACCAATTCTCTTCTGACAGACCTGCCAAAACGCATCGATTACCGGGTGCACAAGACCTCCATTACCGTTCTGCTGGCGGCAGTAGTTTGCCTTGCTCTGTCATTCATTCTCCCCGAAAGTTACGGTCACAAAAATGCCCCGCCCGAGTTTGCTCAGCTGGGTCTGCTGATTCTGTGCGCCATCTATGCCTTCACCGCCAACAACACACGCAGGCTCTTCATCTTCGCCGGGTTCGTGATTATTTTCCTGTCGCTGCGGGAAATTAACTACGGCCGCACGCTCTGGTTCTTTGCCGATGAGAATGATCCCACCAAGTTCCCCAAGTGGAAGGATATCCCCTATGGCTGGCTCGCGCACGTGCTGGTGGGTGTGTATCTGGCCATTCTGGCTGCGGTCTTTATCCGGAAAAAACTCTGGCAAGATATTCGGGATATTCTGCTGAGCAGTCGATTGCCGATATGGGAGCTCTGCCTTGCTATCGTAATGGCAGCAGCAGCTCACACCGTCGAAGAGGTGACTCACAACAGCCTGCTCGAGGAATGTCTGGAACTGGGCTTCTACATTTCCCTGACCACGCTCTTCTGGCGCTACACCCGCAATAAGTGCCAATCTGTTGAGTAAACACAGCGTGTCTGCCCTCAAATTGGCGTTTGACAGCCACCGCGCGCGTGTGATAGAATGGCGGCGATGGAGACACTCTACATACTCGATGGCATGGCGCTGATGTACCGCGCCTTCTATGCATTCATCAACGCCCCCATGCGCACCTCGGCCGGGTTGAATACCTCGGCCATGTTCGGGTTCACCAACACGGTGCTGTCGCTCTTCGAGAAGGAGTCACCCACACACATTGTAGCCTGTCTGGACCCCTCCGGCCCGACTTTCCGACACGAGCAATACCCTGAGTACAAAGCCAATCGCCAGGCGATGCCGCAGGAGCTGCGCGACTCCATACCGTGGATTATCGACATTCTGAACGCCATGCGCATACCGGTGGTGCGCGTACCGGGGTACGAGGCCGACGACCTCATCGGCACCTTCACCCGACTGGTAGAAGAGCGTGGGAATATGCACGCCTACATGGTCTCCCTCGACAAGGATTTGGGGCAGTTGCTCTCCCCCAGCTGCTCCTTCCACAAGCCGGGCAAGAAAGGGGCTGATTTCGAGGTGATAGACCAAGCGGCCTTCCTGCAGGAGTGGGGAATCAGCGAGCCACGCCAAATCATTGACATTCTGGCACTGATGGGCGACAGCAGCGACAACATCCCGGGGGTACCCGGTGTGGGTGCCGTAACGGCTCGCAAGCTTGTGGCTCAGTTCGGCAGCGTGCAGAACATGCTCGACCACACGGCAGATATCAAGGGGAAACTGCGCGAAAAGATTGAAACGAATGCCGACAATGCCCGCCTGTCGTATGACCTGGCCACCATTCGGCGAGATGCCCCCCTGCCCATCACCATAACCGACTGCGCCCGTGTAGGCTACGATGTAGCCGCTCTGCGAGCCATTTTCGCCAAACTCGAGTTCCGCGGGCTCGATAAGCGCTTGGGTGCCGCCCCGGCGGATGACCTGTTTGCGGCCGCTGCAGCCCCGGCTCAGGAAGCCGATGCCCCCATGCAGATGGAACTCTTTGCCGCAGCTCCCGAGCTGAGCGACATCAATAACACCCCGCACGAATACAAGCTCATCAGCACAGAGGTGGAGCTCGCCGCCCTCGCCGCAGAGCTGGAGTCTGCCCACCGCTGGGCTTTCGATACCGAAACGACCGGGCTTAATCCCCTGCAGGACAGAATGCTGGGCATTTCCTTCTGTACCACACCGGGCAAGGCCTATTATGTGCCGGTGAGCGATGGCCGTTGCCCCGCCGCCCTGCTGCCTGCCCTGGCCGGCAATGCCGAGAAGGTGGGACTGAACCTGAAGTTTGACCTACAGGTACTGCACACCGCCGGGGCTGAGGTTCAGGGGCCGTTCTTCGATGCCATGCTGGCTCACGCCGCCCTGTACCCTGAGCTGCGGCACAACATGGACGACATGGCCGAAGCTCTGCTCAACTACCGTACAGTGCACCTGACAGACATTGCCGGCAAGGACTGCGACACCGCCGCCGTGCCCGTAGAGCAAATGGCCGACTATGCAGCCGAGGATGCCGATGTCACCCTGCGACTGGCCGATGTGCTGGCGCCGCAGCTGGAGAGCGCGGGGCAAACCTCCCTCATGCGCGACATCGAGTTCCCGCTGGTGCCCGTACTGGCAGCCATTGAGCAGGAGGGCATGCGCGTAGAACCCGGGCTGCTGCAGACGGCCTCTGCCGAGCTGGGGGAACAAATTGCCGCCATTGCCAATCGAATCGATGAGATGGTGGGGCGCCCCATCAACCTGAACTCCCCCCGCCAGCTCGGCGATTTGCTCTTCGGGGAGCTCAAATTGCTGGCCAAGCCCAAGAAAACCAAGACAGGACAGTATGTGACCGATGAGGAAACGCTGCGCAAGCTCGCCCCGTCCTTCCCCCTTGTGCAGGATATTCTGGAGTACCGCGAACTCAGCAAGCTCAAGGGCACCTATCTGGACGCCCTGCCTCGCTACATTTCCCCGACAGATGGGCGCATACACTCCACCCTGCAGCAGATGGTCACCGCCACAGGACGCCTGGCCAGTCAGAATCCCAACCTGCAGAATATCCCCGTGCGTTCCGATGCCGGCAAGCTCATTCGTCGCGCGTTTATCGCCCGCAGCGAGGAGTACAGCATCCTCTCCGCCGACTACTCGCAGGTGGAGCTCAGGCTCATGGCTGCCCTCTCGGCAGACCCTGCCATGATTGCCGCCTTCACCGAGGGGCGTGATATTCATGCCGAAACGGCAGCACGTATTTACGGCGTAGCTCGTGAAGACGTTACCCCGGCCATGCGCCGAGCTGCCAAGACGGTAAACTTCGGCATCATTTACGGCATTTCCGCCTTCGGGCTTTCCCAGCGCCTCGATTGCCCCAGGGGCGAGGCCGCAGCGCTCATCGAGAGCTACTTCACCCAGTTCCCCGGCGTCAAATCCTGCATGGATAAGCTGGTGGAGGACGCGCGCAGCAAGGGCTATGCCGAAACCCTCAGCGGTCGTCGCCGCCGACTGCCCGACCTGAACAGCAGCAACTTCAACCTGCGAGCCGCGGCAGAGCGCACGGCCATCAATACCCCCATACAGGGCACCGCCGCCGACATGATCAAAATCGCCATGGTGCGTGTGCACGAGCTGCTGCAAGGGCGCCGCACCCGCCTTATCATGCAGATTCACGACGAACTCCTCTTCGACCTGCACCGCGACGAGCACGACCTTATCCCCGAAATCATCGCCACCATGCAAGCCGCCCTCCCCCTGCCCCACGGCGTCCCCCTGGAGGTGGAGGCCAACCACGCCCCCAACTGGCTGGAAGCCCACTAAGCGGATGTTGAATGTTGTATGTTGAATGTTGAAAGTAATATTCAATATGAGCGATTATGTTTTCACCAGAGAGAAATTATACGAGCGCACAATGGACTTCTCCGTGCGCGTTATTCGAATGGTCAGAAATATGCCAGGGGGTGTCGCCGAAGATGTCGTTGCCAAACAGCTTACAAAAAGTGCAACATCTATCGGTGCCAATTATAGAGAAGCCAGCCACGCTAAATCACCCAATGACTTTGCAGCCAAATTAAAAATATGTGAAAGCGAAGCGGCAGAAACACTTTATTGGCTGCAGCTAGTCGTCAATACGGGCATGATGCAGGAAAATAAAATACATGCGCTAACAACCGAAGCAAAGGAACTCGTTGCCATTTTTACAGCTGCCACCAAACGCGCCTATTCAAACCGCAAATAATTCAACCTTTCCCTGTCTCGGCGTATAGCAGAGAAGCCGGAAACATTCAACATTCAACATTCAACATTCAACATTCAACATGCTTACCCTCGTTGGTTTAGGTTATGATGTACACCGTTTTTCGGAGGAGCCGCGCGCGCTGTGGCTCGGCGGTGTAAAGGTACACGAAACAAAGGGGCTTGCCGGCCGCAGCGATGCCGATGTGCTCTGCCATGCTCTGGCAGATGCCATTCTGGGCGCCATCGGTGAGCCGGATATCGGCTACTGGTTCCCGCCGAATGACGACAGTTGCCTGAATATCTGCTCTCTGCGTATTGTGGAGAAAGCTGTGGAGCTGCTGCACGCTCAGGGCGGCAAGGTGGTGAATGCCGACTGCGCCCTCATTGCCGAGGCGCCCAAAATCATGCCCTTCGTGGCTCAGATGAAGGAGACTCTCGCCCCTATCCTCGGTGTTGCCCCCAAGCGCGTGGGTGTGAAGGCTACCACCAATGAAAAACTCGGGGCTCTCGGCCGTCGCGAGGGTATGGCCGCTTTTGCAACCGTAGCCGTTCAACTTCCTGAGGAATAAACGCTATGGACTCAAATCTGGAGCTGACAGCCTTTGCCGCGGTCAAGAATCTGGAGGCCACAGGGCTCACCGTGGCCACGGCTGAGAGCTGCACCGGCGGACTCATAGCCGCAGCCATCACCGGGGTACCGGGTGCCTCTGCCGTCTTTCGCTACGGCTGGGTAACCTATTGCAACGAGGCCAAGGAACGCGAACTGGGCGTGCTCCCTTCCCTCATTGCCGAGCATTCCGTGGTGAGCGAGCCGGTCGTAGCCGCTATGGCCGAGGGCGCCATGCGCCAAGCCGGGGCCGACATCGCCGTGGCAGTCTCCGGCAACGCCGGACCCACTGCAGCTGAGGGCGAGCCCCCTGTCGGGACGGTTTGCATTGCTATCACGCGACGTGGAGCAGCCCGCCCCACCCATACCGAGACTCTCTTTTACCCGGGTGTGCCCCGCAATACCCTGCGCACCCTCGTAGCCGCTAAGGCACTGGCACTCATTGCCGGAGCAGCTACGTAACACTGCGAGCAACTTCCGCCGCTCACTGTTGCAGCGGCAACTCCGTTTCCCAAAAATGATTTGACCCGGCAAGCCAGATGGCCTGTCGGGTCGAAATCGATTTGCGAACTCCTCGCTTTACTTGCCGGGAACCGGAGTGGGGATCGGATCAGCGGGGGGAGGAGGAGGAGTCTGCTGCTGCTGCTGCTGCTGGCAGGACACCAGAGCGGCGGCTGCGATAGCGAGGATGGCGATGGTCTTCATAACGATGAGATAATGGTTTTTGGTTGCTTGCAGACGCGCTCACCATGAGGTTGTCTACAATTCATAGAATACTTAATTTTTCTTAAAAATCAAGAAAAAAATTACACTTTTCTTAAAAAAATTAGTTTTCCGGCGTTTCCGGGGCTGATTGAGCGGGGATAGAGTGCTCAGCCTTCCAGGAACTCCACACATAACGGGTGAAAAGCACCTTAATGGAGGCGGTAAGAGGCACTGCCAACAGCGCGCCGATGACACCACCGAACACCATGCTCCAGAACAGCACCGAGAACATCACCGTCATATCGTGCATCTTAACCGAATTGCCGACAACCTTGGGCTGCAGAATCCAGCTATCGAACTGGCTCACACACAGGAATGTGGCGGCCACTCCCACCACCATGGTCACATCGTGCCAGGTGAACCAGGCAATCAGCAGAGCGGGAATACTGGTTGAAATCATACCGATGTAGGGAATGATACCCAGCAGAGCCGCAGCGGCTGCAATCGTAATAGCATACGGCAGCCCCATGCACGAGAGAGCAATCCCCAACAACACGCCGTCTATCAGGCTCACCAGCATCTGCCCACGCACGAACGCCACGATATTCTCATTGATATCCTGCAGAGTCCCTACCACCTCATCTTTGAAGCGCGAGGCACGCAGCGGCAGCACATCCGCCCAGTTATTCTTAATTGCCTCACTCTCAATCAGGAAATAGAACAGGAACACCGGCACCATCACCACACCGATCAGGAAGGCAGATGCACCGTAGATAGCACGCGTACCCGCCGTCAGCCAGGCCAGCCCCTTCTCTACCAGATAATCGGAATTATAATCAATGATTGCAAGCACCTTACGCTCGTACTGGCGCACATCCACCTCAGCATCAGCGGCTTGTTCTGTTACAATCACAGTCGACACGGCAGACTTGTCATCCGCCTCTGACAACGTGCGTTGGTAAAGAGAATCCACCGCGTTACGCACCGCCTTGTTATCCCGCAACAGGTCGCGCCCGGCCGAAATGGAACTCTCCAGAATCTGCTGTCGGTTATTCACCAGTTCACTGGTCTGACGCGCCAACGGAGGCACCACCGTCATAGCCAGCCCGCCCATTGCCAGTGCCGTAATCAACAGTACAATCAGCACAGCCGGAATACGCCGCTTCACCAAACGCTGAACCCCATTCACACAGGGACTGAGTAAATATGCCAGTATGCCCGATATCACCACCGGCAACAACACCGGCTCCAATGTCACAAATACCCAGCCCAAGCCAAACAACAGGCCAACCAACAACAACACAATGACCACCAGGCATAAACCACTCAGCGCCAACCAACACACACTGCGCTGAAAATGCGACGGTACTTCCTTTTCTTTATCAGACATGCTGACATTATAGACAACCCACCCCGGAACTCAAGTAAATTCAACACACAAACCGCCTACTACCCCTTTTTTTCTGTCACACCCGGCATATTATGCTTGCATACCCCCTGCCCCAAGTGTATAATCCACCTGCAATCATTCCATGCGGGGCATTAGCTCAGTTGGTAGAGCGGTTGCATCGCACGCAACAGGTCAGGGGTTCGAATCCCCTATGCTCCAGGCTTCGTAAAACAGCGTATCAGGGTACCTGATACGCTGTTTTTCTACGCCCAGGCAGGCCAGAATGGCTGCCGCAGGCGTAGGCCATTTGGTCTTACAGACCAAATGGTAAGAAGCCTAGCCTCGGCGTAGAAAGCGAGCGATAGCGAGACTCGAAGCCGGGCCACACCCCCAGTCTCGGCGTAGGCAGGACGAAGCCGGAGCGTTGCACAAATCAAAGCCCATTTCGTACGCCCTTGCATTCTGCTTCCTCCTTGACGCTGCACACTATCCGCGATATACTCACCTCCATGCCAACATCACATTTTTATTATGTTTACATTCTGTGGAATGCTTCCACGCACACCCACTTCTATGTTGGCCACACCTCTAACCTTGCAGCACGGCTCAAAACGCACAATGCGGGGCATGTACCGCATACTTCCAAGTTTGTCCCGTGGGAACTCCACTCTGCAATAGCCGTTCAAACAGAAGAACAAGCATCTGAGCTGGAGAAATATTTCAAATCACATTCTGGGAGAGAATGGGTTATCAAACACCTTGGCTTACCCTCGGGTATGAAATCGCTCTCTTAAAGCCCCAAAAAGCCTGCTATGCCTACCCGTCACGGCGTAGAAAGGAGGGCGCAAGCCCGAACTCGAAGCCGGAAGCCCGTTTTGCTAAGCTCAAACGCCTTTTAGCGTCACTAAAGATGCTTCGAATCTGCAATCCGTTGATTCTGTTAGCTTCCGGCTTCGAGTCAGCCCTGACGAGCTGCTTTCTACGCCGTGACAGGTAGGCGGTTTTGAGTGAATAGTGACTCTATGACAAGCAAAGATGTCTCGAACTGGCAAGCTACACAGAATCAGATGTTTAAGTGCCATTTTTCACCGAGTGCCAATCTAAGTTGAAACATCGCTTGCAAGGCGATAAAAAGACTCTTGCAAGCGATTGCCGGATGCCGGGGCTCATTCTTGCCCGGCTTTGGAGGTGCTCTGGTCTTGCAGATGGTGTTTTCTTTTTCGTTGCTCCAGCACACAGTGCTCGGCATACAGGGGGATGCACAAAGCCGATGCGAGAAGGAACCATACCAGCCAAGCTTCGTCAAGATACGAGCGTAGTCCAAATCTCAGAATCAAAATCAGAACTGAGTATACGCATGCAAAAAGTAACCCACGCCAGGCAGCTCGCAAACATCCTCGAGTGCTCTGCCACGCAGCCAGCATTACGCTTACCGCAGAAGCTACACCACCGAGTAAAAGTACGCTCCACTGAGAATCAAAAGTCCACGCTGCCTGCATCATGTTTAATCCCGTCCACACGAGAATCAACATAGCAGACAATAAACAAAACAGGCAATAAATGAGAGGCATAGACAATTAAGGTATCATTTTCACATGTTCTCTCAGCCCCATCGCCGCAAGGCACAGGGCTGTGGTGGCAAGGATTCTGGGGAGGGTGGGCATGGTTATGTATTATTTTGGTTCTCAATTTCTGTGGGGCAGAGCTGCAGTATTTCATCTAGGAGAATTACACTATTGGCATTCAGCTTTTCGAGCTTTTTAGAGGCGGGCAGCAAATAACATTGTCCTTTTTTGAAG
>JAZSEM010000086.1:0-30933 GCA_045531695.1 Akkermansia sp. | reverse complement strand
GGTTTGGGGGCAATGGCCTTGCCGTCTGCGCCCTTAAGAGCGGGTCGTGTGGCGGGGGCTGCGCCGGCATTGAGCTTGACGCGAGCTGCGGGAGCGGCGGCAACTGCCAGCTTGGGGCGTGCACCGGCGGCCGGTGTATTGATTTTGAGTTTGGGGGCTGCCATAAGTAATAAGTGAATGGAGTGAAAACTGTATAGCTACTGCGGTCATTCTATCTTATTTTAAGCGTGATTGCAACCACGGAATGCAGCCCAAGCTTAATTTTTCTCAGTTTTTGTGGGGCGGGTGACCCACAGGCGCAGGCAAATCAGCCCGATAACGCATGAAAGCAACACAGAATAGCAGCCGACAGACAGGGAATAGAGCTCAGTTATTCGCTGCCCCGCGGCAGCGGCTGCTACCAAGTGCCACAGATGGCGCAGGCAACAGAGGAGGATGGCAGTCCCCAGTATGCGCTGCATGAGGGGGCGGCGCAGCAACCCGAGGGGGCGCAGAATAAGAGCGAGTAGGAGTAACCCGAGCAGTAACAGGGCATTGAGGGTGGGCTGGAAAAAGGCGTAATGGTCGTCAATGGGGGCAACATCGATGACGTAGCTGCCGATGGTTGGTTCAAAGGCTACGCCGTACAGTGCCATGCCCAGAGCGGCGATGGTCATGTAGTATTGCTGCGGACGGAGTTTGTCGCCTCCCCATAGCAGCAGGGCTGCCCAGGGCAGCAGTAGAGCCAGGCCGAAGTAGCTGACAGGCAGTGCTCGGCACCAGAATTGCCCGCAAACGAGGGCACTCGCTGCCACCAGTACAACGATGGGCAGGGCGGCACGCTCCCGCAGCTTCGAGGTCAGCACTCGGCACAGGATCATAACCACGCCGCAGATAATCAGTACGAGCTTGTAGTGCTCGATGTCGAAGAAGGTTGTTTCGGTCAGTCCGGAGCCGTAGGCACCGGGCTCGCCGACGGACCAGGGGAATATGCACCCCAGAGCGGTAATGCAGGCGGCCAGTGTTGTCCACCCGCACCACAGCCCGGCATCAGCCAGGCGGTTCAGGCGGGGATTCGGTGCCCAGCCGGCACCGCACAGGGAGAGCAGAGCTCGCCAGAACTCAGCCCCCATGCCCAGCGCAACGGCGCACACGCCCGCCGCAAAAATGCCCGCCGGAAGTACGTTGTAGAGTTGCCACAGCGGGATACACCCCAGCACCTTACCATTGCCCATCAGAGCTGCGGGATTCTGCAGGTGCTGATTGGCCATGACTGCCAACAGCAGAAAGAAGATGAGAACAGTGAGGAAAACGCGTTTTTTCATGGTTTGAGGGTATGGAGGTGGTTGAGGATTTCGAGGCGATCGGCGTCGCGCAGGCGCTGGCGGAAGGCGGGCATGGCACCGCGCCCGTCATTGAGGATTTGATGCAGTTCGGACTGCGGGCGTTCGCTTGTTTGAAGATTACCGACAGCGGGCATGCCGGGGTAACGGCTGATGTAGCTCTGCCCGTCACCGCTGTTGCCGTGGCAGTGGGCGCAGTGGGCAGCAAAAAGCTCGGCACCTGTGCCAGTGGGGGTGGTCGGTTCGCCGTTCAGGGGGACGGTGCCGGCGGGGTGGGGGCTGCGTGTCTGCAGGCGGGGGCCGCTCATGTCGCTGATGAGCAGGGGCGGCTGTCCTGCGGTGTCACCACAGATGCGCCATATCGCAATGCCAACCAACAAGGCGCAGAGAATGTAAAAGCCGTATTTCATGAGCGCCTGTACTGTAGAATGAAGTGAAGGAACACCGCAACGCCGCCACCCAGCAGCGCGCATACGAAAATGGGCGGCCACCAGAACTCCCAGCCATGCGGACGCGAACCGAGCGTGCCGACGGTATCTGCCCACTGCGTGAGAGCAGCCCACAGGGCGCAGGCTGTAGCACCCACGGCGGCACCGATAGCCGCCCAGCGTTCCGGGCGTGTGGGGCAGGGGGTGCTCAGGTGCTTGAGCGGGTCTGTCTGTTCTGCAGGCATGTGGGCCGATAGCCCCAGATAAAGAGCGAGGAATAGTCCCACGCTACCCATCAACATGGCGATATCCACCCCCGTGGGGCTGTAACTGCCACCGGTGAGGGCGACCGAACGCTCTACAATGATGTGGGCGCGCTCCAGCCACATGCCGAGCAGTACACCGCAGCTCACTAGTGCTGCCGCAGCGCGATTGCTGCGCAGTCCCGGTATAGCCAGTAGCAGGGGCAGTCCCACATTCAGCGCAAGCAGGCAGGCGTAACCCACTCCCCAGTGGGTTGGCGTGCGTAGCAGCTCCAGCCCATAGAGCAGGCCCATGGCGCAACCCAGCCCCAGCATGAGTTGGGAGAGTTTGCCGATTACAGTCTGGCTGCACTTCCTGCACAGGGCGATAAGCTGTACCGCAGCCATGCCCGACAGCAGGGCCCCACATACGAAATAGGGGGGAATCATGGGCTCATACCAACGCCGGGTGAGCGCAAAATCGCAGCCCACCACGCTGTGTACCGTCACAACCAGCGGGGTGAGCAGGGCTGCCATCAGCACACAGCAGCGTGCCCAGGTGGGGCGCAGGGCTGCAGGTCCGTGCTCTCCCCACATTCCCATGAGCCAGAAAAGGACAGACAGCAGCAGGTAACTGCTGATGGCTGCGGCGTCCCACACGAGGGCTGAGCCCAGATTGGGCCACACTCCGCTCGCCATGGGCAGGGGGGCCATTTGCCACAGCATCCAGGCTCGCCCCACGTGCACCAGCGGGAATACCGCTGCTGTGCATACCGCACACAGGGTCATGAGCTCGGCATGTCGTGCAATTTCACCACGCCAGCTCTTGCCGGTCAGCAGAAGTACCGCCGATATCAGTGTGCCCGCATGTCCCAGTCCTATCCAGAAAACAAAGTTGACAATATCCCAGCCCCAGGGGACGGCGTTATTCACGCCTAATACGCCAACTCCCTCAGTGGCAATGCGCCAGGCGCTCCAGCCAAGTCCCCATAGCGCTACAGCTGCACACAGAGCCGACAGCGGGAGCTGCCACTCCCTGCGCCCTGTCTGTGTGTGTCGTTGACTCATGATAGGTGTATTGTAGCAGAGCCCGCGTTTTTTCTCAAGTTCTACACCGTTTTGCAGCCATTTTATCCCGTCATAGCCCCATTTTGACCCAAAAACGGGCAAAAATGGGCTCTTGTTTGTTGTAAACATACAACATTTGTATGTTTTTTAACTTTTCTTGCTTGACTGCCTACTTTGGAATCATTAAAATGCCGCCGGGCGATTCTCTTTCCTTACCGGTTTTGGAGAGTTAGTTGTTTTCAACTAATAAGAATTGCTAACTAAATCAGAATCTATAAACTAAAAGTCGCCATGAACACGCGCCACATAACAAGGTTCACATACGAGTTCACGAACTTTCAGGGATGGAGGGTAGCCATCAGCCGCCAGGGGGTATCACTGGCCCGCTACTTTTCAGACAAGCAGTACGGAGATTCGGAAATCGCACGCGCACATGCCATCAGCTTTCGCGATATGGTATTGGACGAATTGCGACAATTCCCGGAGCTCACTCAGGAGATACTGATGAAGCACCGAGCCCAGCCGGCAAAGGTGTACCCTGCGGGGTTGAAGCCCGCTGCTCCTACCTCGACGGACAGCGAACATGCAACTCCTGCCTGCAGCATGCGCAGCAACAAAGTTTTGCACGGCATTCTGCAGGGTGTGTGCAGGCGACTTAAGTTGGATACAGCCAGCGTGCTCAAGCTCTCGCTGTACCTGTTCACCATGCAGTACGGAATACCGGCCGGAGTGGCCGATGAACAAGTGGATGGCACAGCCCTGCACGCCGCAGCCGAGCTGCCCGAGGAGGAGCAACATGCCATAGCGCTGCACCAGCTCATCAACGAACTTGAGTCCCATGGCCGATTGGTCGGTATGCCTGATTTTGAGGAATTTGCCACCGGTCGTTCATCGCGTCCTGCTGCCAATAGTACGGCTCTGCCCATACTCACGCCGGTAGAGGACGCCATGCCCGATAATTACCACGCCGCATCGCGATATATGCGGTCAGCTCGCCCATCACCACCGTCACCAGCCATGTCATTCCGCTCCCGCCTCTCTATACCCCACTCACCCTCCATTTCCCATTCTCCGGCTCACGGTAGCCACACTAATTTAGCTGATAAGAGAGAGAAATCTTTGCCTTATTCTCTCACCGCCGCACCCATTCGCCCCATTAAACTAAAGCGTCCCGGCAGCAGGACAGACCTGCCCATTACCCCGCCGCCGGATGCCATGTAAGCGGCATTTCTGCACCACATATCCATCAGCTGAAGAGCTTTGTTTCTGTTACGTCGCGGTAATGACCGCCGACCGTTCTTGACGTCGTGCCTTTATTACCGAGCCCACTGCCCCAAAAATCCCCTGTATGCCGGGCGGCATACAGGGGATTTTTTTGTATTTTGGAATTTGAATTTTTGATTTAGGAGTTTTGGAGTCAGGCGGGTGTTCCACCAGCATACAGAGGAGTTGGTGCTATGGCTACTGCCCACGCCTGAAGGCGTGGGGCGCGAGGTATGGCGTAGGCTCCGCTATCACTGCGGCGAAGCCGCCAAGCTATACTTCCAAAATCCAAAATTCAAAATTCAACTTTCCCTGCGGGCTTGACGGCGGGGCTCGGTAGTGGTAGATTAGAACAAGATGAGCGATATGAGCAATAAACTGAGGTGGCCCGGGGCAGAGTGGGACGTGTCGGGCGCGTTTGCCAAGGATGCGGTGCTGCTCCGATTTCATGATTTCTGCCGGGAGCACCTGGGCTATGCGCCCTTTGCTGTGGTGCACGGTTCACCCCTGTTCCGCTGGAATTGTGGTCGAGTACTCAGTATGTTGCAGCGCAGTGACAAGGAAATTAACACTGCCGCCGCTGCATACGTGAAGCGCGGCATTCCGGTGGATCTTACCTTCACCAACCCCAAGCTGCGCGAGGAGGATATGAAGAACATGCTCGGCAACCGCCTGCTGCGTTTCTTTGCCGCGCAGAGCACCCCTCAGGTACGCCATGCCGTCATCATTGGGTCCGATGCTCTCTATGCGCACGTGAAGACTAATTATCCGCAACTTGGCACGGTATCCTCCATTCTGCGCATTACCTGCGATGGCGGTAAGGGCAAGCTCGACTCCTATCTGCGCCTGGCCGAGCGCTATGATAAGGTGATGATTCACCCGGATGATGTGTTCAACTACGACATGCTCGAAAAACTGGAGGACAAGGGGCGCTATGAGCTCATACTGAATGAATACTGCATGCGCAACTGTCCCATGCGCGCCTTCCACTATACCACCATGGCCGAGCAGGCCTATGATATTGATGGTTACGATACTACCAAATTCTACAAAGCCCTGGAGCGCAATGGTTGCCAAAATCTGCCCGCCATGCTGACCGACCCGGCTGTGGGGGTGTCGGCCCTTACCACGCCCGAGATTGACCGCCTGTACGACATGGGATTCCGCAAGTTCAAGCTGCAGGGGCGTGCCCACCCGAATGCCCTGCCGCTCATCAATGATTTGTTGCGTTTCATGTTGCCGCCCGGCAGCGCGCAGGATACACTGTGGCTGAGCCTCTGCTCGGCCTTTCTGGAAAGTTTCACCCCCCTTACCACCGAGGCATGAAAACTGATTTTCTGACACAGGATTACCTGCCGCAAGCTGCCTGGAGCCTGAGTGGCGGCCTGTTACATGGGCACTGCATGGTGCAGCTCTGCGATGGCATGGCTAAGGAGATGAAGGGTATACGCAGCCTGAAAGCACTGCATATCACCCCCGCCTGCGCCTGGAGCCTGGACTGGCATGTGCAGCGCTCCATGACAACCCCGACCGCCTATCTGCACCTGCTGGGGCATACAGATGCCATTAAACAGCCGCTCTGCCTGAACTTCGACAATCCCTATGTGGCCAAGGCTATGGTTGAGGATGCCTTTGGCCTGTTCCTGGTCGATGAATTGCTGCGCCATAACCCCACGGGGCAGAATTGTGTGGCTGTGGCCGATGACCGCGTGGCCTTTGTGCTGCGCCGTCAGTTCCCCACTCTGCGCATCATTGCCCACATGAATCGCTCTGTCTGCGAGGAGGGGGAGCCCGATGCCGACTTCTGCAATCGCCTGCTGGAGGTCTACCATGAGGTGCAGCTTTACCCCGGCAGCCTGCGCTACCCCGGTCTGGTGCAGGCTCTCAGCCATCCCGAGCGTTGTACCGTAGTGGTGAATGACCTTTGCCGTCGCGGTAGCCGTGCGGCTCACAGTCAGGCGCTGCTCCTGCTGGCGCAGATGCGTGTACGCCCCTACGACTTCAACTACAAAGTGCGCCGTAGTGAGCAGATGTCGGCTCTTCTGGCACCCCCGGGAGCCCCGGCCAATATGTTCTCGCGTGCAGAACTGAAAGCTCTTTATGCGCAGGGGCTGCGCTCCTTCCACGTGCAGGCCGAGCAGTACCGGAATGCCATGACCCCGGCCTGGCTGTTCATGAATTACCTGCTCACCGACGCCCCCGAATACAGCAACAAGACCTCGCTGCTCATATACAAGGTGCTCAGTTACCTGACCGGCGACACTCCCTCCCTCGCCAGTGGCTTGGAGCCGTTCCCCATGCGCTGGGATTGAGGAAGTACGAGGGACCCGTCTCCGCGTCTCGCTGCGCTCGCTTGCTACGCCGTGGCAGGCGATTTTGAAAGTTCCCGGCTCGCTAGGGGATAAGCGCTGCGCGCAGGGTGAAGACCAAGGCTGATGTCTTGGAGTACATAAAGAAAAATCCCTTTCATACCGAAGCATGAAAGGGATTTTCTATACTCGAGACGGGACTCGAACCCGTACAGGTCGCCCCACTAGATCCTTAGTCTAGCGCGTCTACCAATTCCGCCACCCGAGCATGGGTTTTGCACTTGGTGCGCCGCAAGTATACATGAGCGAGGCGCAGATTGCAAGCCTTTTTTTGTAAAAAGTGCAATTTTTTTGATTTTTTGTCAGAAAAGGGGTGATTTAGTGGCGCTTTGAGCCGGCATAGGAGCCATTTTTGTTGTAATAGCGGGTATTGTTGCCGCTCTTTTCGGCGCTGCCGGAGTAGGAACCGCTCTTGTTGTAGTAGCGGGTGGAGTTACCGCTCTGCTGAGCGCTGCCGGAGTAGGAACCGCTCTTGTTGTAGTAGCGGATGGTATTGCCACTGCGCTGGGAGCTGCCGGCGAAAGAGCCGCTCTTGTCGTAGTAGCGGGTGGAGTCGCCGTTGTGCTCGGCGCGGCCGATGTAGGAGCCGCTCTTGTCGTAATAGCGGGTGGTGTTGCCGCTGCGCTCGGCGCGACCTACATTGCTGCCGTTCGGTCCGTAAAAACTGTCTGCCATGACCGGCAGTGCCAACAGAAGTATGAGAAGGGCTTTCATGTTGATTTGCGTGTAAAAAAGGTTCCCTTTTCTTATACTCCAAAATGTGTGGCGCGACAAGCGAAAAATCTTGCTGAGCGTTGATTTATCTGCTAGAATGCCTGTCAACGAACCGTAACGATGAAACTGACCGATACCGACCTGGATGTGCGCGACCGCGAGTGGGTGGAGAGCGTGCTGCAGGCAGACGAGAAACTGCTGATGCTGTGCAAGCCGCAGGTGCGTCTGTGGCGGGCGGGGTATCTGCCGATGGCTCTGTTCGCAGCTCTGTGGCTGGGCATCATTGGCACCATATCATTTTTCACTGTTCGGGAATGTCTGGAGTGCGTGCAAGAAAAGCCCGGCTTGCTGCTTATGGTGTTGTTTCTGCTGCCGTTCTGGGTGGTGGGTATCGGTTTTGTGCACAGCCCGTGGAGACTGCGTGAGCTGGATCGCCGCACGGTATATCTGCTGACAAGCAAGCGAGCGGTGGTGCTGCGCCCGTCGGATTTCCGTTTTCGCCCCACACAGAAGGATTACCCGCTGGAACATGGCATGATTAAAGAGGTGCAGGAGAAGGGGGACGGCAGTGGCAGCCTGGTTTTCGGCTACGAGGTGCAGCAGACAAAAGGCGGTGAGAACTATCTGCCCGTGGGATTTCTGCATGTGCCACAGTTGCAGCGGGTGAAAGATATTCTGCTGAGTGCCTTGCAGGAATTTGCCGAACCTCTGCAGGAACCGGAAGCCGCACCCCCCGAGCCGAAAGCAGAAGCCCCCTCACGCATACTCCTCGTGGTTGCCTCCATCATTATAGCGATAGGTTTGAAAGAAATGACGGAGTCCGTAACGACCTTGCTGGAAAGGGCGGGTAATCCGGCTGAGTGGTTGTTTGAGTTGGTTGCTCCTTCGATGTTAATCGGTTTTGGTAGTGTTTTGCTTATCGCCTGGTTCAGGGATTACAGGAAGTATACGCGGCAATATCAACCATGCAGCAATAGCGAAGGAGCCACGGAATGATGGAGGATATAGAGCTGAGTGCAGGCGAGCGCCGACGTCTGGACGATACCTTGGGGGCGGATGAACGGCTGCTCCTGGCGGTGAAACCGCGCTCGGATGTCGAGGATGAGCGGTCAACGGTGGAGCGTATTGTCGGTACTTTTTTTCTGGTGATATGTTTGGGGGTAACCATTGGCATGGCCGAGGAAAACCCCATGGCCTGTATCCTGATGTTGCCGGCCTGGATTTCCGGTTTGCTTGGCTTTTTCCTGCCGAATATACGCCGTAAGCGTCGCCGGCTTACCCTGTACGCTATAACGGACAGGCGGGTGCTGCTTTGGGAGCCGAACCGCTGTATGGTGCTGCGGTTGCGCTCAATCCCGCTGCGGGCTGATATGATTCAGGAGGTAGCCTGTTTACCCGCCGGTTACGGTAATCTGGTATTTGACTACTCTTGGGATGAATGGAACGTCGCTCGCGAAGAACGCGTGGCCAAACAGGTGGGCTTTATCGATATCCCTCAGGTTAAGCGCGTGCAGTCCGTGCTCGAGTCGGCCATCGCTGCATACGAACAGAAAGGTAACAGGAACTGACTCGCCATGAATGCTGAAGATTGGGGACTGAACTCGCAGGATGTTGCGCGTGTGCGTCATCTGGTAACGGCAGAAGAAGAACTGCTGTTGGTCGTGAAACCGCGCTCGGCTCCGGGGGCTGATTTATATTTTCAGATGGTGCCGGGGGCGCTGCTGGTGGCAGTTCCGGTTGGCGTCATGTGGACTTTGCAGGAGCTTGAATGGGTGCCGATTTTTATCGGGATGCCCTTCCTGCTTATCGGCATAGCGGCGCTCAGTTCCCCCTGGCGATATCGGTGGCGCATGCAGCGCACGCTCTACCTGCTCACCAATCACCGCGCCATCGTTCAGGAACCTCGGTGGTTCCGCATGCGTGTGCGGGCGTTTGCTCTTCAGCCAGATATGGTAAAGCAGGTGGTGGCCGAACCGGCCGGGCATGGTGATATCATTTTTGCGAGGGAACGCCGATGGCAGTTCGGTGGTCGGCGTATTTACTATGGCTTGAGCCCGGTGGGATTTCTGGCCGTGCCGCAGGTGCAGCGCGTGGCGCAGATGATTGCAGAACTGACCGCTGCCGGATTGCCACCTTCAGAGCCTGCCACGGAGCCGCCAGGCGGTATAAGCATGGCGCAGAACCCCGTGCAGTCCATGATTTTCGGCGCAGTTTTCATTCTTGTGACGACGGCTGTCGCGGTAGCGGGCGGCTGGTGCTTTGTGGACGATGTGCTGACGAATGGCTTGAGTGTTGATATATTGCCCGGTCTGATAATTGTTTTGGGTGGGGGATTCATGAGCCTTGTCGGGTGGTATATCCTGCTCGATGCTATCAAAGAAAAAAATAAAAAGAACTGACTACTGATGAATACGGAACAATGGGGACTGAACCCTCGGGATGCAAGTCGCGCCGCTGCTGCCCTGCAGGCGGGTGAAGAGGTGACGCTCGTGGTGAAACCGCGGGCCAAAATGGATCCTATCATGGTGTTTCTGCGTGTGGGCGGTGGCTTGCTGCTGATTGCGTGGCTGCTGTTTGATGGGGTGACGGTCGATTGGGCTCTGTTGTGTGCACTGTGGGTGCTGGCTGTGCTTTTGCTTATCTCCCCCCTGTGGCACCGTCGGCGTATGGAGCGCACGCTCTACCTGCTGACTTCTCGCCGTGCCCTGGTGCTGGAGCCCGGGTTGTTGTGGGGTGAGCGCATGGGCTCCTACCCACTGTACCCCAACCCGGTGCAGAAAGTGGAGCGCTATCGGGATGGCTATGGAGATATCGTGCTGGGCTATGAAATGCGCTGGTCGCCCGGGCACATCTTTTACCGCACCAACGGTGGCGGTCTTGCCGGGGATATGTTCCGCCGCCGCAGGGTGAGTGTGGGTTTCATGAATGTCCCGCAGGTGGATGAGGTATACGCTCTTTTTTCTGCGCAGGTAGCGGCTGCTGTGCCCGAGGGATTGCCTGCCACGCCGGCTGCTGCACCTGCTCCTGTTCCCGCACCGGTAGGGCGCAGGCCGATTGAGTTCGGCGAGTGGGAAACGAATGCTGTCGACACGACCACGCCTCAGGCACTCATGGGCTTCGGTACGGTTATCAGCATAATCGCGGCGGTACTGCTGGCTGTGGGAATTTTCCTGCTGCACTCTGACCGTCAATTCGAAGCTGCCTGTGTGAAAACGCAGGGTACTGTGGTGAATGTGCGGCAGAAGACTGAGGTAAAGCACACGCGCAGCCGCCAACGTGGTTCCGGTGTTTCCATTCAGGTGGGAGGGAGCTCAACAGGGAACACGGTCACGACTTTTTATCCCACCCTCTGCTTTACTGATAGCGCCGGGGCCATTCATTATTATGAGTCCGACTACGGCAACAGCAAACCCGGCTACTATACCATAGGGCAACAGCTCACGCTGCGCTATTTGCCCTCTGACCCCACAGATGTGCGAATAGAAGGGGAATCCGACCTGGGCATGCTGCTGACGGTCATCAGTGGTTTGGTGCTGGTGATAGGTGGCGGTTTGTTGGCCGGCGGTATCATGATGCGAAAGAAATGAACAAGATGAAAACAGACCGTGACGCGGCGGATATCGCTCTGTTTCATGCGGTGCTTAAACCGCACGAGAATGCACTGCTGGTGGTAAGCCCTCAGGTGAAACCGGCCGACAACAAGGCCGTGCGCCGTGCCATCTGCGGGGCGCTGTTGCTGGTGCTTCTGAGTGGGGCGGTGCTGTGTGTCGATTCCTTCCGTTGGGTGATATCGCTGATGTTGCTGCCCCTGTGGGTGCTGGCGCTGGTGTGGCTGAGTGCACCGCAGCGTGCGCGCGCGCGAACGGCTCGCACTCTCTGCTTGCTGACAAATCAACGTGCTCTGGTGCTGCAGCCGACCGCCATGGGCTATCGTTGTGTCACCTGGCCCTTGTATGAGGGGGTGGTGACAGAGGTTAAGCCGACTGCGGATGGCTCGGGCAGCATTCTGTTTGACCCCGGCATGCACCAACATTACCCGGCCTCGCTCCGGCGTTCTCTGCCCGGCGGTTTTGAAGCCGTGCCGCAGGTGGAGCGTGTGCTGCAGCTGATTGCGGAGCAGGTGGCCATGGCCAATCGAGAGCATGAAACGGAGACCGAGCTCCTGTTCCCTCAGCGCGGTACGGTGACGACTCTGGATGCCGACGGGAATTTCCTGAAGGATTGCGCCGATACTCCGAAGGAGTACAGCGCCTCCCCCGGTATTGTGCTGGGCTCGTGTTTTGCTCTCTTGGCTTCCTTGTTTATGTGGGGTGTCCTGCCGTCATTGCGGATGGATATGCGGCTGGAGGCCGAAGGTGTGTCTGCCCGGGGTACAGTGGTGAGGGTGGAATCGTCACTCTCTAGCGATAAGACCCTCTCGTATTTCCCGGTGGTTCATTATACCCCGGCCGATGGTGTGGTGCGTGAGTTCCGCTCGTCTTACAGTTGCTCGGCTACAGAATACCCTGTCGGCAGCAAGGTGGAGCTGCGCTACCTGCCGACGGACCCCACGCAGGTGCGCTTGGTTGGCGAACGGGGAGTGACGGTGCTGATTCTGCTGTTCAGCGCGGCCTTTTTCTGGTTGGGGGTGATTATGGCCGGGCGCGGTGTTATTTTGTATTGGAGAAGGAGATATTATCATGAGTCTTTCTGAATGGGGATTGAACAATAGGGATGCCGAACGACTGCAGCAGGTATTGCAGGATGACGAACGCGTGGTGATGGTTGCTAAGCCGCGCGTGTCTATGCCTCTGTCTGAAGTTATTTTCAACACCTTGCCGGGCTGGGTGCTGGCCGCCTTTCTGGGGGCTGGGGCGTACATGTTCGGGCAGCATTGGTGGGTGGTCGTAGCGCTGTCCTCGCCTTTCTGGCTGGTGGCGTTGATCATGATATCGGTGCCTCTGCGCTATCGGTTTCGCATGTCGCGCACCCTGTATGTGCTGACGGATAAGCGGGCTGTGGTCTTCGAGCAGTTGAGCCTGTGGCGTAACCGCTGTGTGTGCTGGCCGTTGTTCCCGGGGCTGGTGAAGAAAGTGACGCAGGATGCCCGCGACTTGGGTAGCTTGATATTTGATTATGAGCTGCGCTGGCAATTCGGTCGCAAGGTTCAGCGCGTGCCCATGCCGGTGGGCTTTCTCACTGTCCCTCAGCCGGAGCAGGTGCGGCAGATTCTTGAGGAACAGGTGGCTGCCATTCCGGCTGAACAGGCACCTTTTGCTTTCCGCCCCTCGGTGCTGAGTGCGCCCGCTCCCAAGCTCGATGCCTGGGGAAATCCCACCAAGGAAGAAGCTGCTCGTGATGACCACCGTTTTCTCATTGGTTTCGGTATGGTGTGGATTCTTTTTTCAGCTGTTTTCCTGGTGAAGGGGCTACTGATGCTCCATGATGAGAGTCTGCTGGAGTCCGAGGGTAAGCAGACGACTGCCGTGGTGGTGAAAATGCGCAAGGATACCAGCGGTGGTGGTGGTCGCCGCAGCAGTTCAAGTGTTTCTTACTACCCCACGCTGCGGTTTGCGGATGCCACCGGGAAGGTGCACAAGGTGGAGTATGAGGTGAGCACAGATAATTTCCCAATCGGTGAGAAGCTGCCCATCACCTATTTGCCCTCAGACCCTGAGTTACTGCGTTTGGTGGATGACGGGCTGAGCCCCGGTGCCTGCCTTACGCTTTCCGGCAGCTTGCTCATTCTGGTGGGCTGTGGCTTGATGTTCATTGGTTACAGAATGAAACAGAAGAGTTAATAGCCGATGGAAGATACTGATATGAAGCGTGTGCAGGAGCTGCTGGCGGAGAATGAGGAGGCGCTGCTGGTGGTGCATCCCCGAATTTCCCTGAGTAGCGGCAGGACATTTCTGCTGCTGTTGCCGACCGGGTTTGCGCTCCTGTGGGTACTGTGGGCGGTTATGGTGCTGGGCAGTGATTTCTGGATTCCGCTGTTGTTGGGGCTGCCGTTCTTGCTGATAGGCGGTATATTCGGCATGTCGCCGTTGTGGCACCGCCTGCAGATGGCGCGCACGCTGTATGTGCTCACGAATAAGCGTGTGCTCATTTCCGAACCTCTCGGGCTGCACGGGAGCCGCTGTGTGAGCCTGCCCCTGCGCCCGAACCCGGTGCTGAAAGTGGTGAAAAGGCAGGGCGGCTACGGCGATATCATTTTTGCCTGGGAACGCCGTTGGCAGCTCGGGGCTCGGGTGTATAGTCTGGTCTCGCCCGTGGGGTTCATGGATGTCCCGCAGGTGGCCCGCGTGCTGCAGCTGCTTGAGGAGCAGGTGGCAGCTCTGCCCAGGGATGCAGTCCTTCCGCCAGTCGAGGGCGTGGTGCCCCTGCCGATGGACGGGCGGGGAAGGCCGCGAGTGCTAAGCGTGGAGCGCGAGTTTGCGCTGTGGGTAGGGGGCGCCTGTTGCGGTGTTTCCCTGCTGCTGTTGCTGTTGGGGGCTGCGGCATTGCCGCGTGAGCTGGGATTTAAGGAGAACGCTGTCACGACAACGGCCACGGTGCTGAGCCTGCGCCGCGAGCTGCACGATTTCTCCCCGCATATTCTCAGCGAGAAGGTTTGGATGACGCAGCGCAACGGCGTGCGCCGCGCGTTCTTTGCCATGTACTACCCCACCGTACGCTTTACCGATGAAAAGGGGCGCACCCATACCGTGGAATGCCCCGTGGCTCAGCCTACCTCAAAGCTGCCGTCCCACAGGCAGATGACCATCAGCTACCACCGCCGCAACCCCGAGTGGCTGGCTATGGGCAAACCCTCGCGCCGGGGGCTCACCTTCTGCATACTGAGCCTGCTGGCCTTCATCGTGGGCGTGGCTATTGCTTCCGCCGGGCTTATCCACCCCCGGAAACTTGAAAAATAATAAAACCTGCTGTACTTTTCAGCGCAGCAGGTTTTATTGTAAATCTGATTTTTGAGCTTACATCAGAAGTTCGTACGGATAGCCGTGATGAACTCCCAGCCGTTGTAGCAGTCAGAGCCACCCTTGCGAGCCGTGGTGTATTCTGCACCGAACATCAGCTTGGCAGCATGCTTATTCTTGGGGGAGGCATACAGGTCAACACCCATGTAGAAGGTGTGAATGCTGTCCACCCAGGCGGGGGCAGTGGTCTGCGTGCAGATGTAGCGGTCGCCACCCAGCTTGCAGGCACCGTCGCCGGTCATACCCACATAGCGGAGCACGAGGTCCACCTGCGGGGTGAGGGCATAAACGGGCTGAATCTGCAGGCCGATGTTGTTGGTGCCGTTGCCGTTCTGCTGCTCGAAGGCAGCCACGAGGTTGGTGGAGATGGTGAGCTTGTCCTGCTTGTACTCGTAGCCCAGGGAGAAGGCATCCTTGAAGCCTGCGCCGTAGTTATTGGCACCGGGCTTGTTGCCGTGGTAGGCGTTGTTGAAGTCATGCAGGTACTCGGCAGAGAGGGCGTGATAGCCATGCTGAGTTACGCCGAACTTGTGGGTGCCACCGAGGATGATGAAGCACTTGTCCTCCCAGCCGAACTCGCCCTTCAGGCCACGACCGTCGCGGTAGCAGTCAGAGTGGTTCGGGTTTTTGCTGGAGCTGGCGCGGTCGTTGGCGAAGAGCTGAACGAACATCACGTCGTTCTTGGTGGGCTTGTACTCGAACTCAACACCCCAGTTGGTATCAAGACCGAACTGGTTGGAGATAAGAGCGCGCTCCACGCATTCAATCTCAGCATTGGATTCACGAAGGTCGAAGGTGAACTTGTGTGCAAACTTACCCACGCGCATGCTCAGGCCATCCACGGCATGGATTTTCTGGCTTACGTAGATATCGTACAGGTCGGTGTAGGAGAAATTACGCTTGGTGCGACCACCGGGATAGGTCTCGCGAATGGGAAGACCACCAAAGCGCATGTAGGTATGGAAACGTGTGCCTGTTTCCATATCGACATTCACACCCAGCCAGCTGCGACGGAACTCACTGTTGAAGGGGCTGGCGCCGTCCTTCAGGTGCAGGCCGTTGCTGCCGTTGGGCTGAACCACGGCCATCTGCCACTGTTGGCGGAAGGCGAAGCTGACCTTCTGCACGAAGGTGTCGGGGTTGTCGTAAACGACCAGCGCGCGCTTGACGGCATCCGTCCAATCGGTGTCGACCGGGGTAGCGGGTGCCGGGGTAAGCTCGGCGGCTATAGCCGGGATGGCTGTTGCGGCTGCCAGTGCCAGAGAGAGAGCTTTCATGAAAATTGTCAGCGAATCTTTGCAAAGAGTGTGGGCTGGTCGAGCACGCTCATGTACTCGGTGTGGTCCAGACCGGCATCGAGCACGTAGAGGGTGAGCAGTTTTTTGACGATAGCGAGCAGTTTTTCCTGCTGCCAGGGCTTCTCGATGTAGTTGTCGATGTGGCCGTCGTTGATGGCGTTGATGGTGTCGGCATGGGTGGCCTGACCGGTCAGCAGCACCTTGCGGGTCTTGGCAAAGCGGCGGTCGGCGGCTACCTTGGCCAGCAGCTCTGTGCCGTTGGCGCCGGGCATGACCTGGTCAGAGATGACGATGCCCACATAATCGCCATCGGAGTCAATCTGATCCATCAGGCTCAGGCAGTCCTCCACGCCCGAGGCTTCCTCCAGGCGAATGAGCGGGGTGAGGGGGCGGAGGTCTCTCATGACAGAATCCAGCACTTCCTGCTGGTCATCTACACAAATGATGTTAATCGTTTCCATTGATTTGAGTGGTGGGAAGGTTAATAGTGAAGGTTGTTTCTGTTTCGTTGCTGATGAGCTCGATGGTGCCGTTATAACTGTCTACCAGGCGGCGGACAATGGAAAGGCCCAGGCCGAGCCCGAAGTCCAGCCCGAGTTTCTTGGTTGTGAAGTTCGGGTTGAAGATTTTTTCGTGTATCTCCTCGGGAATGGGCGGGCCATTGTTGGAGATGGACACGCGCACGTACTCCGTGGGCAGCAGGTCGTGACCCTCTGCGTGGAAGGAGCTTGTGCAGATGCGCACGGTGGCATTGGGGGTCTGTGCCTGTTGCATGGCATCGTACGCATTGTTGATGATGTTGGTCCAGATCTGCACCAGTTCGGTGAGGTCTGCGGTGAGGAGCGGGCAGGGGTCCAGCTCGGTCTCAACCGTGATGTGTTTGAGTTTGTTGGTGAGCAGGTTCATGGCGTCGTTCACACTCTCGCGTACATCGACGCCCTCCTGGCGGGTGGAATTACCACCGCCCAGCAGCTTGACCGCACGCACAATGCCCGTGGCATGCTTGGCGGCTACCTGCAGGTCGCGCATATCGTGCCCCAGTTCCCAGAAACTGTAGTTGTTGCGCACATGTTTCACGAAATCCGGGCCATATTTGACCAGCGTCTTGGTATCGGGTATGATATGGGCCAATACCTTGGCGGCGGGCTGGGGCAGGTTGAGTTCGCGCTCCCACTTGCGGGCAATGGCTCGCAGCTCGCTTGCTGCGGTAAAACTGGTGTCATCGTACCCGTAACGGAAGAGCTGCGAGTTGTACTTGTTGTCCTCGGCCAGGAATTTTTCGAGGTGCTCGGCCACGAACTCCGTTCGGCGGGTGATGACACCCACGGCGTTGTTGAGTTCATGGGCTATCCCGGCAGAGAGCTGACCGAGCGTGGCTGCCATTTCCGAGCGGTGCAGCAGGCGCTGCGCCTCTTCCTTGGCAGAGGCATGCACGAATATTCGCATGTTACGAGCTGCCAGCTCATGTACAAGCACCGGAATGAACTGGTGCTCGAAACTACCGTATTTTTCGGGTTCTACTGCCGGGGTCGTGTCGTCCACATAGGCCAGGCGTGTATCGGCCAGAGCCACAATCTCGTTGGAACTGCGGAACGCGCGTGAGAAGAAAGCCTGCACACAGACGTAGGAGCCCACGCCTGCGCGGAATACCTCGTGCTTGCGAGTGGCGACCTCGGCGGGCAATTCGGTGCCGGGCACCATCTCGGCCTGACGGTAGGCTACCAGCTCACCTTCGAGTACGAGGTAGATACGGTGGCACTCCTCGTCCTGCTGCACTACCGTGTCACCCTTGGCGAACTCGACGGTTCGCCCGGAGTCGCTGAAGTAGACCCGGTTGAGTCTTTCCAGCGGTTCCAGAATGTGCTCAGGCAGTGGCAGCAGGACGCTCATGTGAGTGGAGGAGTGCTTGGGTTAATAATATCAGCCGAAGAAGCCGATGGCGCCCAGACCTACCATCATGAAGATGGTGATGGCCAGACCCAGCAGGCAAAGGATGGTACCGGAGATAGCCATACCCTTCTGCTCGATGTGACCGGTGGCGTAGGCCATGGCGTTCGGCGGGGTGGAGATGGGCAGAGCCATACCCAGAGAGGAGGCGAAGGCTACGGTCACCAGCAGAGCCACGGCACCGGGGGTGTCCATGGAGCCGGCGGTCATCATGGCGCCTGCCACACCACCCAGAATGGGTACCAGCAGAGCAGCGGTAGCGGTGTGGCTCATGAAGGTGGCCATGAACAGGCAGATGCAGCTGGCACCTACGAGCAGGGCAACGGAGTTCCACTCGCCGAAGGGAATGGCGCTGATCATGTCCTTGGCCAGGTTGGTCTCGCTGAGGGCCACACCGAGGGCGAAGCCACCGGCTACCAGCCACAGCACGTCCCAGGCCATGCCACGCAGGTCCTTCTTGGTGATAACACCTGTTACGGAGAATACAACGATGGGGATGATAGCCACGGAGTTGGAGTCCAGACCGTGGTATTCCTTGGGAATCACCCACATCAGGATGGTGACGATGAAGGTGATGTACACGATGATGGCCTTGGGCGTGGTAAGGAACTTGCCCTTCAGCTCACGGGAGAGGTCCAGGCTCTTCTGGTTGATGGGGAACATCTTAATAAGCAGGAACCAGGCTACCAGCAGCATGACGATAACGAAAGGAATACCGAACAGCATCCACTTGCCGAAGGTTACGTCAAGACCGAGGTCCTGCATGTACTTCAGCGCAATGGCGTTGGGCGGGGTGCCGATGGGTGTGCCGATACCACCTACGTTGGCACCGATGGGAATGCACAGCGCAAAGGCTGCACGACCGCGGTCCTCGGGCTTGAAGAGAGCCAGCACCGGGGTGAGCAGGGCGAGCATCATGGCGGCGGTTGCCGTGTTGCTCATGAACATCGAGAAGATGGCGGTTACGCTCATGAGTCCCAGCAGCACGTACTTGGGATCGGTGCCGAAGGGCTTGAGCAGCACGCGGGCCAGGTTGATGTCCAGGCGGTACTTGGTGGCGGCATCTGCCAGGAAGAAACCACCGAGGAACAGAATGATGATGGGGTCAGCAAAGGTGCCGAAGATGCTCTTCTGCTTGGCCACGCTTACGAGGGAAAGGCCGTTGATGCGCTCGCTCAGCTCGCCGTCATACAGCTTGCCGGCGGCGGCTTTCAGCTCAGCCTTGGCAGCGTCATCAGCCTTGCCGCTCACCACGGGGGCGAGGATGGCGTTGTTGATGGTGGTGCGTACGTAGGTGGGGGAGAGGGAGGTCTGCTTCTTGAGGTCGGCCAGCACGGTATCCTGTGTTTTCTTCACGGTGTCGGCATTGGCGGTGGGGCCGTAGGCCTCGGCCACAATGGCTTTCACGGCGGCGGCATCATAACGCTCTGTCTGCAGGAAATTGAGGCTCTGGTTGGACATACCCAGCAGGGTGAGGGTGATAACCAGAACGGAGGTGGTCCAAATCGGAATAACCTCCAGAATCCACATGAGGGCGGCGAATACGAACAACGCAATCACTCGGCTCTGCACAGCGTTAATCGGTACACCCCACTCCTCAAAGGGGAGCAGTAGCATACTGCCACTGAGCAGCAGTACGATGAGCAACTTTATCAGAGTTATCTTTGCTGATTTTGTCATGGCTTGATTTGGTTAGCAACAGCACTCGCGCCTGCGTGCATGCGTAACGTTTTCCCGCAATTTCCGCAGACCTTGTGCTAACCCCTATCATACTACATTCTTCCTGACTTGACAAGTGTAACTTGCCCCTCAGCATTGAAAAAATATCCGAAAATCCACGAGCGACTTGACGCTCGTTCTTCACCCTGCGCGCAGCGCAGTCTTCACCACCGTGCGCAGCATGGTTCTTCACCGCGGGCGTAAGCCCGCTTTTCACCCAGCCGAAGGCTGTTAAAAAGCGTTTATTCCCTTGCGAGCGCTGCGAGCCATACTTTAAAACCCGCGCTTGCGCGGGTTCTCATATTCGGCGGGCAAAGTGAGCCGTTATTCTCGGTGATATGTAAAAAGAAAAGCCGAGCTTACGCTCGGCGGTGAAGAACTCGCCCCTTGGGCTCGTGGTGAAGAATGAGCCGTTGGCTCATGGTGAAAAATCTGAGCTGATGCTCAGATGTGAAGAACGGCCCCGAATGGGGCCGTTGATTTTAAGCCATTTGGACGAGGATTTGCGCGAGCACAGTCATGAGGATGAGTGCCACGGGGTAGGCGGTGGAGTAGGCAATCACCGGGTCCTGGCTCTCGGTCTGAGCGGTTATGGCACCGAGGGCCGGGGTGGATGTCTGGGACCCGCAGATACAGCCGAGCGTTTCGGCAATTTCCATTTTCAGGAATTTTCGGGCAACGAAGTAGCCGATAAAGAGTGGCAGAACGGTGATGACGATACCTACCAGCAACATGGTAAGGCCGCTTTGCTGCAGGGTTTCCACCAGTTTTTCGCCGCCGCGTATACCGGCACCGGCCAGAAAGAGCATGAGCCCCAGCTCCATGACCAGCACGCGTGTGGGGCGTGGCATGTAGCCCACGATGGGACCCAGTTTGCCGAAGTGACCCAGCAGCAGGGCAACCACGAGCGGACCGCCGGCCATACCCAGCGAAAAGCCATCGCCCCCACCCAGGCTGAAGTTGAGCTTGCCGAGCAGGATGCCCAGCGTCAGGCCTCCCATCAGTGAGAGCACGTCGGCTGTGTTGATGGCGCTGCTGCGGTGGCCGCATTCGGCGCGGAAGGCTTTGATGGCATCGGGAGTACCGACAACGCGCAGCAAGTCGTTGCGTATGATTTCGGTGTCGGCGGTGGGAACAAAGGTGTTGCCCAGTCGGGTGATGCGGGTGATGGTGATGCCGAAATTGCCCAGCGGGTCGAGCTCGCGCAGGGTCTTGGTGTCCATCTGCTGGGAAAGCATGATGAGTTCTGCTGTTTCGTTCTGGGGCAGGCGCAGCTCATCGGCATTCCCTTCAATATGGCCCAGCAGTCCGGCATCTCGCTCGAGGTGCTCGCGCTCACCAATCATCAGGCAGATGTCGTTCTCGTTCAGCGTGTCGGAGGGTTGCAGCGGTTTGAGCTCGCCCTCGCGCAGCAGGCGGGGAATACCGCAGTTCATGTGCCACTGGCGGGCAACCTCGGCCGGGCTCTTACCGAAACACTCGGGGTTGGTTACGCAGACTTTGCGGGCTATGATTTTGTGCGGGTCGGGGGTGCCGGCGGTATCGTTGTTATTCAGATTGCAGTGCAGCAGGCGGGGCAGTAGTTGCACGAAGAGCACAATACCGATAACGCCGAAGGGGTAGGCCACGCCGTAACCGATATTGATGACAGATTCGTTCAGCCCGGCGGCTTTGGCGGCCTCGAGCGCGCCGGCCAGAGCAGGGGTGCTGGTGCAGGCTCCGGCAAAGAGCCCGGCGGCTACACTCATTTCTATCCCCAGCACGGAACACAGGCTCCAGGCGGTCAGCCACCCGGCACCTACGATGATGAGTGCCAGCAGTACGAGCTTTTTGCCACGGCTGCGCAGGGAGGAAAAGAAGCGATTGCCCACTCCCAGCCCCACGCAGTATACGAACAGCGCCGTGCCCATGTCGGACACCCCATCGGGGATGGTTAGTTTGTAGTGCCCGGCCAGCAGGGCCACGAAGAGCACGCCGGAGCTGCCCAGTGCTATACCTTTGATGGATACATTACCCAGAGCCAGCCCGAGAAAGAGGATGGCAAAGAGTACGAAGGTGGGATTTTGCAGAATAACGTCCATGGCTTCGCTGTGTGGGGTGGGGGTTACATGTTCATGGCATCGGGATTATCGAGCAGGCCCGACTTCTCCAGGTAGTAGTCGTAGCCGCCGGCGTAGGGGGTAACGGTGCCGTGGGAGATGTGCAGGGTCTTTTCGGCCAGTGCGCGTATGAAGTGGACGTCGTGCGAAATGAAGACCAGCGTACCTTCGTAGCGCTTGAGGGCTTGCGAGAGCGCCTCGACACTCATGATGTCCAGGTGAGTGGTCGGCTCGTCCATCAGCAGCAGGTTGGGCGGGTTCACCAGGAACTTCACCAGACTGAGGCGCGATTTTTCACCACCGCTGAGCACTTCCACGCGTTTTTCGCAGTCGAGCTTGCGGAACATGAAGGAACCGAGCACGGCGCGGGCCTCCTCCTCGCGCAGCTCGGGGTCGGCGTTCATGATTTCCTCGAGCACGGTGAAGTTGGGCGTCAGGTTTTCGGAGCGCATCTGCGAGAAGTAGCCGATGCGTGTCGTGGTGCCCAGTGTGCGCTTGCCTTCATCGATGGGAACTACGCCGGCCAGTATCTTGAGCAGGGTGGATTTGCCGGCGCCGTTCGGACCGACCAGCACAATGCGGTCACCGCGCTCAATGAGCAAATCGAGGTTCTTGTATATGCGCTTGTCGCCGTAGCTCTGGCCGACTTTCTCCAGTTCCATCACGCGCTGCATAGCGCGCGGAGGCTGCGGGAAGATAAACTTGAACACGCGGCGGGCCTGACGGGGTTTCTCGATACGGCGAATCTTTTCGAGCTGCTTAATGCGGCTCTGCACCTGAGCGGCCTTCGAGGCGACAGAGCGGAAACGCTCGATGAAGAACTCCATGTGGGCGATTTCACGCTGCTGGTTACGCCAGGCTGCCAGCAGAAGTTCGTAACGCTGCTCTTTGAGCTCCAGGAATTTGCTGTAGTTGCCGGTGTAGCGCACCAGCTCCTGATTTTCGATGTCGTACACGGTCTCCACCAGTTCATCCATGAAGTCGCGGTCGTGCGAAATCATGAAGATGGCACCCGGGTAGTTCATGAGGTAGCGGCGCAGCCACAGCAGGCTCATGAGGTCGAGGTGGTTGGTGGGCTCGTCGAGCATCAGCAGGTCAGGCTCGGCCACCAGCAACTGGGCCAGGTGCGCTCGCATGACCCAGCCACCACTCATCTCGCGGGCAGGGCGGTGGAAATCTTCATCCTTGAAGGCCAGTCCTTTCAGTATGCGCTTGGCCTTGGGTTCAATCTGGTAGCCATTGTTGGCAATGAACACATCCATGGCGTGGGCGTACTCATCGCTGGTGTTATCGCCCTTGGCATCGCACTCGCGCAGGGTGCGAATGGCCTTGCCCATCTCCGGGGTTATGCTCATGGCAATTTCGAGCACGGTGCGGTCGCTCGGGTCGCCGGCCTCCTGCGGCAGGTAGCCCACCACACCGTATTCATCCATCACAATCTGACCTTCGTCAGGCGTGTCCTCGCCCAGTATCATGCGGAACAGGGTCGACTTGCCCGCTCCGTTCGGACCGACCAGTGCTATGCGCTCGCCCCAGTTCACGATGAGTTCCGTCTCGTAGAACAGGGTGCGCCCTGCGTGTGCCTTCGTCAGTTTTTTGATGGTAAGCATGCGCGGGTAGTATACATGATATCTTACAAATTGCAATCTTTTTGAGCTTAAATGGCAAAAACTCCACGCGCGAGCTGTCTCAAAGATTTTTTTTCTGAGAGACGCATGTGCCGATAAATCCCACGCGTCGGAACAATGAGAGGTTTAGACACCGTTCACGCCCCTCGGCCGTAAAGCCGAGGGCGGCGATAAGTATGAGCCCGGCTTCGCTACACTCAGGCGTAACCTGCATTCTCCTACATTGTAGATTCGCCTCGTAAATTGCCTTTTCCCTAATTGTTAAAACACGTAAATCCCATATTTTCCTGAAATTGCCTTCGTCGTGAGGTGTCGTTTGCGTGACATCGCAGCGAAGCATTTTCTTTGTTGCATAAAACGCCCGCTCGTTGCATGATGTCGGCAATCGGCTATAACCCCGATTATCATAAAAAATGATTAATAAACACACAAAAAATACCGGTGCCCCTACTTCTGAGGGCGTGTATTACATTTCCACTTTCAATTTCACTCCGGTCGATACCAATCGCCCCACGTATACCGCCCCGAACCTGCCGGGCAATGACTGGGATGTGGTTTACGCCGGTGTTTGTGTGGATGAGGCTAATCAGGGCGCTGCCGAAAACCAGCTGGTGCTGGCGGGAGATAAACTCATGCTGTCGCACCCCACGCAGCTGGCGGTTTTCATGCGTGCGGATGACATTGGCGATTTGCTCATTTCCACGGCTGAAAATCTTTCTGCTGATGAGGTGAAGCTGCGTGTGCAGAATACGCCCGTTTACAAGAAGGGACAGCTGCAGCCCGTGGGCGATATCCACCTGCAATTCGATTTGGAGCAGGAGAGATGGCAGGAGGCCGACTCCGGCGCTGCCTCCTGGAAGAACGTGGCGGATTCCCTCGTGCTGCCTGACGGCACATACTATATTTACGGTCTTGTGACCAACATTGCTTTCCCCGGCGGCAATAATACCAACAACCGCAAGCTGTTCCGCTTTGCTATTCAGGCCAAGCGTGTTTTGGTGCGGGTTATTGACGGTCAGCCCGAGCCCGAACCTGAGGAGGTGAAGTACTATGGCGATGTGCGCCGTGTGTGCAATACCTGTGGCTGCAGCAATACAGATGACGGCGATGCTGATAATCAGGCAGCCACTCAGGCTCCCGGTTGGGAGGGTGACCCGTGCCCGAGTTTCGTAAAGCTTAATCCCTCCAACGGCAAGGCGCTGTACGATTCCCCCTGGCGCTGGAAGGTGGCTATCGAGGAAAAGGACGTTGTTATCACCCCGCCCACGGGTGAGCCGCTGCGTTTCTCTGTGCCGCCCGAGGGCTCTTCGGAAGCCGGCACCGCCGGGGCTTCGGCCATGGCACAGAATCGCGTGCAGTATCAGGACAGCAATTTCAATGCCACCACTTCCCGCACTCCCGCTTTCATCATGATGAAGGACCCGACCGGGCTTTGCCTGACATTCAACGTGAGCAGTGGAACCGTGTACAGCATCACTTCTCCTGAGGGGCGCAAGGTGACGGCTACCGAGCGAGCTCAGCATGTTACGCCTCTTTTTGATAATGCCGGTAACCTGCTTTCCTGTGAATCGGATGAGGGGCGTCTGGTTTGCAGCTATGCCGAAAACGGGGCTCTCCTGCTCAATTGGTTCGCCCCGACTGCCACCGCTACAGCCGATACCGAAGCGCAGGCTGAGGCTCCCTTTAAGTCGGAGACCATTCTGCAGAGCGGCAGCACCACCACGACCACGCGTCAGCAGACCGGGCATGACCCGCACTCCATTGTGCGCACGGAATCCGATGGGGTGGTGACTATCACCAAGGGCGAGGGCGATGAAGCTATCGTGCATCGCTACGAAACGACCTACCCGACGAGCGGCCTGATGGTGCGCACGGAGTCGGTATACTTTGCCGCTACTCCCGACAATGTGGCAAGCTGCACCCGCTCGGTGTACAACTACTCCACAGCCGGTTGGCAGCTGTATTCCGTGACGGAGGGTTTCGGCTCCGCTACCACTCGCACGACCTCTTACCGTTACAATACAGACAACAAGCTGGCCAAAGTTGAGCACTCTGACGGCAGCTATGCAGAGTATGAGTACGACTCCCTCGGTCGCGTGACCATGGAGAAATCCCCCTGGGGCGAGAACCTCGCCAAAGTAACGCGCACAACCTACGCCGACAGCCGTTTCTATGATGTGCGCCCCGCTTCGGTGGCAGAGTATCATGTGAATGCAGCCGGTACGGAGGTTCTGTTCCGCAACACGGCTTACAGCTACGAGGAATCCTCTGAGATGGAGCGTGTGACCACCACGGTAACGGCAGGCGGTAGCTCTCAGCAGCAGGTGAGCATCGAAGAGACTTTCGGCGCAGAGACCGCATACGCCTATGCCGCGGGTAAGCCGAAGTTCAGTCAGGATGTGGCAGGTGTGCAAACTTGGTACGAATACGAGGCTACGACCGAGCATGGGGCTATCCACAAGCATACCTCCATCACCAAGGCTAATGGTGAGTTGGTGGCAGCCCAGAGCCGCAAGAGCGAGAGTTTCATCGCGGCTAACGGTACCACGACATTCGAGCAGGAGAGCATTTGGAACGGCTCGCAGTGGCTGCTGCTGAATACCACGGCTTACGAGTACGATGCGCAGCTGCGTGTCACCAAGACTACGCACGGTAATGGACGCCTCTCCACCACTGAATGGATGTGCTGTGGCATACTTAGCGAGACGGATGAGGATGGTATCACCACCACCTACGCATACGATTCTGCCCGTCAGCTCACGGAAATCTCCCGCGATGCTGTGTATGACGGCGAGACCTGCATCACTCCCGAGACTATCACGGAATACACCCGAGATGCTGCCGGGCGTGTACTTTCCACCACTCGCCGCATCGGCGCGATGGAAACAACGGAATCCACAGAATATGATGCCCTTGGGCGTGTCACCAAGCAGACGGATATTCTGGGGCGCGAAACCATCACCGCCTACAGCGAGGATGGTCTTACTACCATTGTAACAACTCCCGCAGGCGCGACCACTATCACCACCCGAAACACGGATGGCTCAACCGCTTCCGTCAGTGGTACAGCTCAGCGTGCTTTGGTGTATGTTTACGACCTCAACGGTGTCAATGAGGGGTTCACCACCAAACTGGCGAATGGTGCCACGATTGCACAAAGCATCACCAACGGCTTCGGCCAAACTGTTGTGCAGGCGCAGCCGAATACGCTTGGAGGTTTTATCTACACCCGAAATGAGTACAACGCCAAGGGTCAGCTGGTGAAGCAGTATCAGGACACCGGTTGGAATACGGAGGCAACCGCACCCACGCTCTATGAGTACGATTCCTTCGGCAATCAGGTGAAGCAGACTCTCGCCCTGAGCTCCGCCCCCACCAAGGATAATTCTCCGGTGAGCGAGGTAGCCTACTCGGTGGAATCTGCTGAGGATGGTGTGTACTCCGTCACCACGCAGACCCGCTACAACGCTGAGGGCACCGCGCTGAACAGCACGCAGAAGCAGCTGATTTCACAGCTTTCCACAACTCTGGCAAGCAAGAGCATCAGCACCGATGTGCGCGGCAATAGTTCGGTGAATTGGACGGAATACACGGCTCCCTCCAAGCAGACATCATTTAGCACGGTTCCCACCTCGAATATCACGGCGGAGTCTATCAGTATCGATGGCTTTACCATCTCGCAGAAAGACCATGCGGGTATTATCACCACCTCTTCCCGCAGCTACACGGCCACGGGTATGACCATGGTGCAGGTAGATGGTCGCAACAACGCCACAACCGTTCACTCTGACCTCGCCGGGCGCACCATCAACGTGACCGATGCCGCTGGTGCTATTACAAGCACAGCATACGATGCCGTCCACGACCAGCCCGCCGTGGTGACGGACGCCATGGGTAACACCTCCTGTTACAAGTATGATGCTCGCGGTCGCAAGATTGCCGAGTGGGGCACTGCCCTGCAGCCCGCTTGCTTCGGTTACGATGACATGGACAACATGACCACGCTGCGCACATTCCGAGCCGATGGAGAGGTCATTACCACCGACCCGAGTGAGCGAACTGATGGGGATGTAACAACCTGGGTGTTCAATCCCGTGACCGGCCTTGAAATATCCAAGACCTACGCAGACAACACCTCCGTGGCGAAGACCTACGACGCCTACAACCGCCTCGCTACCGAAACGGATGCCCGTGGCAACGTGAAAACACATTCCTACGAGCCCGCCCGCGGCCTGCACTTGGGTACAAGCTATTCAGATAACAGTATCACCCGCAGCTTCACCTACAACCACCTCGGCCAGATGACGCAGCTGGTGGATGACGCAGGCACTCGCAGCTTCGCATACAACACCTACGGTGAACGCGAAAGCGACAGCCTTGTAGTGGATGGTGATACACACATCATCACCGAAACAAGAGATAGTTTCGGTCGCTCTACCGGCTATACCTACAGCAAGAACGGCGCCGTGCAGCATACCGACACCACCGGCTACGGCACGGATGGTCGTATCAATTCAGCCGGCTTCACCCACGGCGGAGCAGTTAAACAGTTTGGCTATGAGTACCTCAACGGTACCAATCTGCTGCACAAGCTTACCAAGCCGAATAACATGACACTCACGCAGACATACGAAGCAACTCGCGACCTGCTCACCGGCATGGCTTACCATCGCGGTACGACACTCATCGCTCAGCGAACCTACAGCTACGACATCCTCGGTCGCCCCACTGCGCGCAATACCGCTCGTAACGGTCAAACCGTGAACGACACCTTCGCTCACAACACCCGCTCCGAACTTGTTGGAGCTACGGTGAATAGCAAGGAGTACGAGTACGCCTACGACAACATCGGCAACCGACAGCAAGCCACTGAAGGTAATGATGTCACCGTGTACGATGCCAACGCACTCAACCAGTACACCGCCATATCGGAGAATGGGAGCACGCCCTTCGCCCCGCAGTTCGATGCCGATGGTAACCAGACACTCATCAAGACCGAAACAGGTATCTGGACTGCCGTGTACAACGCCGAAAATCGCCCTGTCACCTTCACCAACAGTGATAGCAACACCGTGGTCGAGTGTGCATACGACTCCATGGGCCGCCGCGCGTATAAGAAAGTGACCGTCAACGGCAGCGTCACACTACACCAGCGCTACATCTACCGCGGCTATTTGCAGATTGCCTGCATCGACCTCACTCGCAGCAACCATCCCGCGCTCTGGTTCATCACCTGGGATCCCACCCAGCCCGTCGCCACTCGCCCCCTTGCCATCCGCAAAGACGGCTCCTGGTTCACGTACGGCTGGGACCTCACCAAGAACATCTGTGAAATCTTCGGTCCTGCCGGTTATCCCCGTACCACCTACACCTACTCCCCCTTCGGGCAAGTGACCGCCTCCGGCGACCTCACTCAGCCCATCCAGTGGAGCAGTGAGGTGTGGGATAGCGAACTGGGTCTGATGTATTATAATTGGAGGTATTATGATGCAGCTAATTCACATTGGTTGTCGATTGATTTAATGTTATCTGGGAATAGGTATAATTTTACTGTTGAACCTATTCGATATTTTGATATACTTGGATTATTAGAAAATAGAGATAATTACATCGAAAAGATGAAGAAGTATTTAAACGATGAGAAGTTATGGGGGGATGCATATGATGCCTTTATCAGCAATAAGTCAATCAGAGCCATCGTAAGACATAATCAATGTTTACATATTGATGCTGATGGATGTCCTCGTGCGTATCATCCAGATAATATTGGAATAGATTACAACGCAAATGCGGGAATACCTAGACAAAAACCTTGGCGAACAATGCCTTATGGTATTGCTCATAATGGTACTGATGGATATGTCCAAACAGAAAATGATCCTTACCCTGGGTATTATGTATCTACAACATCATTGGTTGATTCAAGTAAGGAGATAAGTGATCCACGTAGATATGTAGATGCTGAAAATGTTCCATATGTTGTATACAATAGAAGCGATAGAGCGCAGGGAATTCGCCCGGGTGATATGGCAGCAGTAAGTTATAAAGACGAAAATAACCACTTGCGAGTTGCGTATGGTATTGTTGCAGACTATAACGCGAGATCAGAAGGTGAAGTATCTATGAAAATGGCAGAAATGCTAGGCATAGCCTCTTCTCCTAAACGAGGAGGATGTAGCCAAAAGAAGTTCACATTTGTACTTCTCACAAATAGTAGGTACACTCCTAGTTGGGGCGGAATTTCCAATACTGATATACAAGGGAGAACATTTATCATGCTTATGGCATCGATACTCAGAAGCGCTCAGAAATAACAGTAAAATGTAATATTGAAGCATTCTAAATATAGCTAGTATTAGCAAATCTACATTCTTATCATTAATATCTTTTTAGTATTATCGCTAATTTTGTAGAATAACTCCAATAATCCTCCATCGTATGGGATTGCTGGTATAATCTTTCGAGAGAATTCGTCACGCTGTTGGAACCTATCTTATTGTTTATTGTATTACAATAATTTACGCGAGATGGGATTGTGAGATAGAGTCTTAAGGAAAATACCAGTAGTCCATACGGTGGATGTATTGAATTGTTGTTCCTAATTGTTACGCTTTACATATTTATTCGAAATGATAGATAAAATTAATAGTTTTAATTGTTATTCTCTGTTTTGATGTGATGCCTAGCCGCAACATTCTTTCAGTTAAATTTGAGTTTTTTATTGGATCATTGTGCCATTGAGATACGGAATACAAGGTTACAATAATCTCTCCATTTGACTCTTGTTCTATCTTGTCTAAATTGAAAACCATCCCGTTTAACTCAGGATGAATATTATATATGTATAAAATAATATTCTTTAAGTTAATTTCTCCGCCAAGAGTCGACACTAAGAACAACTCGTTAGACCTATTGCCACCTACTAATAAATAGACAGAATCAAACTTGTATAATTCGGGTTTTTGACGAAAAGTGCCTATGTATACATTTTGATTTTTATTAGTCAAATAGTAATCTTTGACATTTTCTTCTAGTGTGTTATTATAAACGCTAATAGAGATATCATTTGCGTATGCACATAAAGAGTTTAAATAATAGCAAATTGCAAAAAAGTATAGCAATATGTTTCTCATGATGTATGTCAGTATACGCAATAGGTGTTATAAGTCAACCCTAAAAGAATTACTTTACGAGCACGACTACGCGTTTACGTCGAAATTTACATGCAAGCCCGAAGAAGTTATTGCCTCCGATTTGGTATCCAGTGGCTTTCCTGCTGATGTGCGTGAGTGTGGGAAAAAGCTCGTCTTTCCGCAAGTAGCCGCAACCGAGTACGTCCATCTCGGTCGACAAGTTCACCAGAATGCAAAACATTCACCACTAAAAATTACGACCCGCACGCATGATGCCGCTGGGCGTACTCTTACCACTCTCCTCTTGGGCGTGTCACCAAGCAGACGGATATTCTGGGGCGCGAAACCACCACCACCTACAGTGAGGATGGTCGCACCACCACCGTGACCACACCCGCAGGCGCGACCACCATTACCACCCGCAACATTGACGGCTCAACCGCACGTGTCGCCGGTACCGGGCAGCGCGAGCTGGTGTATGTATACGACCTCAACGGTGTCAATGAGGGGTTCACCACCAAACTGGCGAATGGTGCCACGATTGCACAAAGCATCACCAACGGCTTCGGCCAAACTGTTGTGCAGGCGCAGCCGAATACGCTTGGAGGTTTTATCTACACCCGCAGCGAGTACAATGCTAAGGGTCAGCTGGTGAAGCAGTATCAGGACACCGGCTGGAACACCGCGAAAACTGCCGCCACGCTCTATGAGTACGATTCCTTCGGTAATCAGGTGAAGCAGACTCTT
>JAZSEM010000011.1:0-2563 GCA_045531695.1 Akkermansia sp. | reverse complement strand
GCGGCTAGCTCACTTACCCTTTCGAGCCTGATTTATTCTTTGTTGTACCCACTCGTGTTTCGCGAGTTTGACCAAACGTTCGGCATCGGCATCCGGCAAGGCCATGCTGCACATGAAGGCGTAGCCGTCTGAACTGACGCGGCTTAAAGCGGCAACTCTAGGAAATGGTGTTGTTTTGATGCTGCCATCAGCCATGACAAATTGCAACTCCAGCGCGTATGCGGGAGTAACACAGGCACACAAGTCCGGCTTGACCGGCTGGATTTTGCCGATTAGGCTCAGCAATTCGGCTTTTTCTGATTCGGTCAAAGGAACTTCTGTTCCTTGCAATATCCGTCCGGGGAAAAGGCTCCATTTAATAACCACGCGAACGCTCTTGCACGAACTCGCCAGCGATTGCAATGCGGCCAACTGCTCGCGGCTGGATTGTTCCAGCTCGGCATCGCGAATGGGAGAGTATGGCATTTGTCGGACATACCGCTCTGTCGGCACTTCGGTAGAGACGGTATGGCAAGATTGACTCACCCCCGCCGCAAGGCACAGGACTGTGGTGGCAAGGATTTTGTGGAAAATTGTCTTCATCATTATCTATCTCCTTTACATTAGATAATACTTCTCTGCACCGAATCCGCAACAAAAAATTGCGAAAAGTGCAGATTTTCTACTATGTAGACGTTTGTGGCGAGTCTGTTTATTGAGCGTTTCCTGCATTTTTGGTGCGGATGGCAGAAAAACACACTTGCAAGGGTAGGATGGAGCCCCGGCCTGACAAGCGAACAGCCTAGGAGGAATCCTAGGCTGCAAGATGGTGTTTTGACTTATTTATTCAGCGCGTTCTCCAGCACGGGGATGAGCTCGGTGCGGTTGAGCTCGCGGGCTAGGTCGAGCGGGGTGCGCCCGGCATCATCCTTGGCGGTGGTATCGGCTCCGCATCGCAGCAGGTCCCAAATGTCGTTGCCGCTATTGACTAACACGGCATGGTGCAAGGGGGTGGCTCCTTTGTATGCAGCCCCTTGCGGCGGCGTGCAGCGCATGTCGATACGCGAACCCCATGTCAGAACTGTACGGAGAGCGTCAAGCTGCTGAGTCGGGAGGTCTTTCCCGATGAGGGCGTAATTCAGCGCGGTCATGCCGTTGACATCGCGCAGATTGGGGTCGGCTCCGGCGTTGAGCAGCAGGCGGCAGGCTACGCTGTCGTTGAGCAGGGCTGCCTGCATGAGCGGAGTCATGCCTTCAGCATTGCATCGGGCATTCACATCGGCCCCGGAAGCAATGAGTGCGTGCACCTCGGGGCTGAGCCTGTGGCCGGGCATACCTAATCTGCCATCAGTCCCCTGTCTCTTGGCGCATGCGTCAAAGAGCTGCTGTTCCGGGCTACCGGGGGCAGGCAGTCGGCCCAGCTCCTCCGCCGTAGGGATAGCGGGATTCCGCAGGGAATCCACCAGATGGTACAGCTGTTTCCATTCGGGCTTCAGTTCTTCGGGATTCATTTTCAGCAGCCATGCGGCACCAAAGCAAGTGAAGTCTTGCCCATCGATATAATAGGTGCTGCCGCTGGGATGCAGCGGGCGGGCGAGCGATTCATTCACCTGAGCGATGTACAGGCGGCGGCCATTGCGGTGCCTGACCGGTTCCTCATCCTTTCCCTGAATGGAGAGCAAAACCACCGAGCCCGGGGCAATATTTGTGCCGATGCTGCCCAGGGCCTTACCCACTACCAGGGTGGAGCCAACCTCGCCATCGTCATAGCTATAGGGGGTAGTATGGAACTCTGTCTCCTGCACCAGAACCACGGGGCTATCCCCGTTGAAGATGTGCGGCACGTGTACCCTGCTAGCGTTTTGGTCGCGGGCTTCACTCTCGCCCATTGCGTGCATGGGGAGCATGAACGCAGAAGCGAGAACAGAACATACAAAAGGTCTCAGATTCATAGTATTTGGAAGATGGTTATTTGTTACGGTGTCATGTTACCAGAATCCGAGAGACTTGGCAAGCTGGTAGTTCGGAAAAGCGCAAAAACAGACTGCAGGGGGTGGATTTGCTCGAAGTGGAGCCCTTGGTCTGCCGGGTGCGGGGATTGGTCTTCTGCGTGGTGTTTTGTGCGTTGTTTATAGTTCGGCCAGAATCTTGAGGAACTCGCTCATGGGGTACGCCCCGGTCATGCTGATATCCTTGTCCTGGAACACGAGGAAATAGCGATATCCCGGCCCGGCTTGTTCCTGCCACGCTCTGCCCAAGTGCAGCTTGGCCAGTGTCTCCTCATTGGCCAGATGGTCGCCCTTGGTCTCGATGATGACAATCTTCCCGGAGCGCGTTCTCACGATAAAATCCGGATAGTGGTTAATAAAGCCATTGATGGCGAACCCTGTTCGCGCGATATTGCGATGCCACCACCGGATATTGGGTAAGCCGGTGATTGCCAGAATGAGCTCCGTCTCGAACTTGTTGCCGGATTCCTCAGCCTCGTACAGACTCTTGTCGTAGATGTAGATACTGCTGATGGGCGAGATACTGGCCGGGAAGCAGTAGGACGGGCGGCACAGAATGCGTCCGGTGGTCAAGC
>JAZSEM010000023.1:0-24495 GCA_045531695.1 Akkermansia sp. | reverse complement strand
GCGCAGATTCTCTCACTGCGCTTCTCGAGTCGCTGAAGTCTGCCTGCTAATCCATCACCGGTCAGTGGTTTATGTTTCTTTCGTAAAAAAAATCACAAAAAATGCTATTTTTGACTTGCATTCTGCGAGGTATTCGTATATAATTCGCCCGCACCGCGTCCAAGACGGGCTTGCAGAATGGCTCGGTAGCTCAGTTGGTAGAGCAGCGGATTGAAAATCCGCGTGTCGGCGGTTCGATCCCGTCCCGAGCCATTATTTTTTTGCCCAAATTTCTCGCTTTTTTACTCTACCTATACTCGGGGCGTAGCTCAGCCTGGTAGAGCGCCAGCTTTGGGAGCTGGATGTCGCAGGTTCGAATCCTGTCGCCCCGATCAGATTTTACCATAAATAACGCACTGTAGAAGATGTAACCCCTTCACAGTGCGATTTTTTGTCTTGTGTAGTGGCAACCATGTATGGTAGTAGTGTGTCACACGACCTGCCACACGACGTGTCACATTTGTGTCACACGGGCATCTCGTGTGACACATGCAATAAAACAGTGATATACAATACATTATGGCAGAGACAAAAGAACGAAATGGAATCTGGCAAGCAGAATTCTGGGCTAACGGTAAGCGTATCCGCAAGTCAACGAGTATAGCTGTAGGCACAACCCGGGCAGAGCAGCGCACCAGTAAGCAACTTGCCCAGCAAGTGGCAGACAATATGGAACGGGTAGCAAACGGGCAGACCTCTTATGCACAGGCTGCTGATGCATTGCGTGCAGTGGCACAGGCTACCGGCATGATCACCAAGATGCCCACCGTACGTGAGTTCCTGACCGACTTTCAAGGACAAGCCAGTCCCAAGACAGAGAGTAACCGTCGCCGGGCATTCAAGTCTTTTTTGACGTGGATGGATGAGCACTCGGATAAGAAGGCTGATATACGTCTGGATATGCTCACTAAGGCAGATCTGCTGGCGTATTTCCGGCATGAGCTTGAGCTGGTTTCTGTGGGCACCGTGGGCTTGCATCGCACCAATTTGTCGGCGGCGTTCAACAAGGCTGTGGATGATGATCTGCTGATGAAATCTCCTATGCCCCGTTTGAACTTGGTGAAGCTCGGAAAAGAAATCAATCCTGAGCTAGGACGGGATAAGATTAAACGCCTGCCGTTTACTGCCGATGAGCTGCGCCTTATGGTGACCAGGTTCCCGGCCCCCTGGTGTGATATGGCCTTGGTAGCGGCAATGACCGGGGGACAGCGTATAGGTGATATTTGCTGCCGGCGATCTCGTATTGTTTTTCGATGTTGCTTTGGTTATACATAATGGTTGCTTCTGTGGAAGTCATACGCTCGCTGTCATTTTGGGGCAGAAAAATGGTAGATTTGCCTTGTTTTTGAGTCAATTATCCGCTAAAGTTTCGGTGACCGTAATTTTGAGGTATCCACTTTTCGGTGACTGTTTTTTGAGGCAATACGGGTCGTGTGATATTTTTTGCTTCTGTTTTATCAGAACTTGTAGGTGGCGCCTACACTGGCGCTGGAGCCTCCGTCAAGACTTCGGCCTCCTGAGACGCTTTCTTGCTTCTTGATGCTGCGCATTGCTTCTGCCACCATTTTTAGAACTTGTAGGTAGCACCTACATTCACGCTATGGGCGTTGGCGTTCTCTACGATTTCGCCCGTGTAGCTCGCGTTCACGCTCCACTGGTCGGTGAGACTGTAGCTTGCACCCACGGTGAAGTTCAGGCCGGTGCGGCCGGGGTTCATGCCGCGGTAGCGGGCATCAGGCGTGGTTACGGTCGGGTTGTAAAATCAGCAGAAAAAGAGTTCTCATATAACAGACAGACTAATATATAATGACATTATCATGGTTAGTATATTGCATCACGCGCCCCCTGCAAGCTCAAAGAACGTTTTGTTTTCACTTAAAGCTTACAGAGATGCGCATGAACGCGGAATAATCAGCCGATAGTGGAAATGTGGCTTGCGGAGGTATCATCCTCCGGTTCCCGTTCCTCCTTCTCCAGCGTGAGCGAGTAGCCGGTGTTGTACCGACCCGCACCGCCATCGAAAGAGGCTACCTCCACGAAGTAAGTGCCCGTGGTGAGCTCCAGTACAGCATCCAGACCGCGGTTTACCTTCACCGCGCTGGATTGCAACTGCGCCAGGGTGCCATCCTCGCGCTGCTCGTAGATGCGCACACGAGCAGCAGTTTCCAGTTCATCCAGCAAGATGCTCAGGCTGCCGGCAGAAGCCATTTCCACGCGGTAGAAGTCGCAGGCATCGCCCGCGCCGACCCAGCCGTTGGCTGCAGTACCATCGGCAGCGCTTCCGGTGGCATCCTCTACAGAGTTATTCTGCGTGGCGAGGTCTTTGCCGGCGGCAGGCACGGTGCCGTTGATGTTCAGCTCATAGAAACCGCCGGTGCTTTCACCGCCAAGGCTTTCCACCTTCACATAGAGCGTTTCGCCCTGCTCTGCGGCCACACCCGGCAGCGCCCCCATAGCAGCCCTGGGCGCCAGCACCAGCTGCTGCAGCGCGGCAAACTCGCCCTGCTCATTCAGCACGCCCACCGATACGCGGATGGCGGTTTCCAGCGTAGCGGTATCCACATTCACCTGGTACGCACCATCCCCCGCAGCCGTGAGGCGGAAGTAATCCACCGCATCCCCGGTGCCGACCCAGTTCAGGGAAGCTGCGCTGTATGCGCCGCTGCCATCACGGGCGCTGCTCATACCCAGAGCGGAAGCATGTTCCGGAGCATCGCCATCCGGAGCCATGCCACCGGCTTTCAGGTAGGTGTAGCTGCCCAGATAATAGCCTGACAGATTGCCCTGCTCATTCGCTATGCGATACAGGCCGGAGGTTTCATCCACCTCCACCCTCAAGGTCCGCATGGCGTTCTGCGCATCGTCCGAATCGGTCACATAAATCTGCCCGACCGCTCCATCAGTTCCTTCCTTGAAGCCCCAGAGAGTAAGCGAGTGACCGCCGCTGAAACGGCTGCCGCTATAGCTGCGGAACACGCCCAGCGCCAGCATACCGCCAGCGTCATACACCCCGGTCCAGGCAGAGGCCAGATTATCCGTTGTGCTGGCATCCAACTTAACCTGCGCCGTGTGATTCGCAATATTATCCTCATGGTAATACTCTGCATACCAGCCGCCCTGCGAGGCATCGCCCACATAGTGGAGGGAGTAGTATGAGTTGTACGAAGAGGAGTCTGACTCTGCCGCCAGCCACCAGGTAAAGGCATTCTCCTCCGTGCCGGAGGCATCTTCCCAGTTGTTGCAGAAGCAGGCATATATGGCAGCGGCATCCTGGTGGGTGCCTGCCAGCAGGCTGCCGGTGGGATATTGCTGCTGCCACCAGCCCAGAATATTGGCAGCCGCAGCAGCCCAGCACATATTGCTATCTGAGGTGCCTGTTTTGGCAACATCGTAGTAGCCGCCGATGATATTGCCGATGGCATCCACCTGCATCCCATCCGCCCAGAACTCACGGGCCGCAGCGCTGCCACCTGTGGCGGCAAAATCGCAGCCCTCCACCCAGCCGGATTTATTGCCGGCGGCATCCACCGCGCGCAACTGCCAATCATAGCTTCCGTTGGGCAGGTTATAAAGGGTGATACTGGTTTGAGAAGACCGCAGCACCTGCCAGGTAGCGGCATCTGCCAGTTTGTAGCGGATTTCATAAGTGACCGCCGTATCGGTCTCTATCCAGATCAGCGTTGCTGAGCCATTTTCCCAAACGGTCGCCTGCAAGGAGGAGGGCGAAAGCGGTGCCACCGTATCCACCAACACCTGCAGAGCCTCGCTCCAGGGACCGGTTCCTTCCGGAGTGATGGCTCGCACACACACCTCATACGCACCATCGCTCAGCGGCAGCAATGCGGTATTCTCTGCTGCGCTCTGCACCTTGACCAAGGCATCACCGGCAAGCTTGTAACTCACCTCATAGGTGGCATTTTCCACAGCCTCCCAGGTGACTCTGACCTGCCCGCCGTAGACCGCAGCCTCCACATTCTGCACAGCATAAAGGGGATTATCGCCTGCCTGCACAGTTCCCAGCAGAGTTGAGCCATCTGCGCCATACAGCACCCGCACGCTGCCATCGCTCTGGCCGACGACCACATCCAGATACCCGTCTCCGTTCACATCGGCGGCATCCAGGCGCAAGCGCAAGGTCTCCGCGCTCAGGTTGAGCGTCTTATCCGCGGAGAGTACCTTCACCCCGGCAGCAAAGAGCGGCTCCGCTGCGCTACCCTCATTGCGGTAGAAGACGATGCTGCCATCTGCAGAGCCAATCAGCATATCGGAAACGCCATCGCCATCCATATCCACCACGACCACAGAGGCGCGGCTGCCCACCGTAATCCTCCCGGCTGAATCATGCAGATACCGACCGGAATCGAACACTGCAGCCCCGGAATCGGCCGTATCATAGAACAGCACCACGTGGCCATCACCATTGCCCACCAGCAGGTCGGCCCGACCATCGCCATCCATGTCGGCAAACTCAATTGCGGCGCGGGTGCCCACATCCAGCGTGCTTTTCTTACCGCCCACCGTGCAGTTCAGCAGGCCGGCATCCGTCCAGTGGTCCTCCTCTGCTGCCGTGAACACGTGCACCGTGCCATCGGCCTGGCCCACAAGCAATTCAGCCACGCCATCGCCGGTGATATCCGACATCTGCACAATAGCGCCCTGACAGCCTTCGGTCGTTACGGCAAGCGTAGTATCTGCTGCAGTAGTCAGATACGTAAAGGTATCATAAGCCGCGGTCTCCGCCGTGCCGGTGTTGAGATACAGGCGCACTTTGCCCACGCCATTGGCAATTTCGCCCACCAACATATCCAGCAGGTCATCGCCATCGTAATCCACCAGCGTGGGTGCCGCCTGCGCACTACCGGCAGCAGCCAGCGTTGCAGGAGCGGTGAACGCAGGAGTGGCATCTCCCATAGCCATTCCCTGAGCATCGCTCACCGTGCCATCATTCAGGCGCACCGCGAGGTGCTCACCCATGGCCACGCCAGCCACGCTGCCTACCCAGGTAAGCAGGTGCGATGCAGCATCATAGCTGAATGCACCGGCAGACATATCAACAGCCCCAGTGGGCGCCAACAACTGCAGCGCTGCGGCCCAGTCGGTGCATGTGGCAGCCTCATTGAAGCCCACACGCAGCGTCAGCGTGTCTCCCTCGCGCCCGGCAGAAACACCGGTCACGCTCAGGCTGCAGCTCTGTGGCGAATAGGTAGAAACCGTGGCCGCCTCAGCCACCACCAGCTCACCCAGGGCCTCGGCATTGCCCACATAGTCTACGCCCTGAGCAAAGAACGCGTACGTATGCTCGCCTGTCGCCACGGTATAGAGCGCACTCGTAGCGGCAATTCCGCCCTGCCAGAGCTGCCAGTCACCACCATCCACAGAGACAAATACATTATAGTAAGCCACACCGCAGCCCACATCCGCGCCGCTCCAGCGCACATGCAGATACGGGCTGCTGCTCGGCTCCGCCAGCGGCTGCACCTGAGCCACGGGGGAGTCCTTATCAATGGTATATGCAAGCGTGGGGGTCAGAATCGGGTCATTGAAGTCGAATACAATGCTGGCCTGTCCGCTGAACTCCGTACCCGTTACAGCCGTAGACTTCGGCTTCACGTAGTAGTATACGCAGCCATCACCCTCCGGCGGGTTATAGTTCGGTGCCAGCAGCCCCTTGAATGGGTCTGCAACCGCAAATCCTGTCTCCGGATCAATGGCCATGAATTCCCAGGTAGCAATACCCGTATCCGCGTCAAAGTACGCGTTCACATCCACCAGCACACCGTGCGTAGCGATCCAATCCAAGCGGGTTTTGAAGCTCTGCACATCGTCCTCCACCTCGATGAAGTTACCGCCCATCATCATATCCCCCAGGCGGAAAGTGCTGTAATCAAATGCCTCATCAATCTTTTGCGTAATCGTCACAATGGCGGCATGCGCAATATTCTCCTCCGGAATATTCTCGCACACAATCTGGAACTGCATCTCCTGCGGTGCAATCCATCCCTTGCTGCCATATCCCTGCGGTCCATAGAAGTCGTTCGGGTCAACGGGTTGCTTGACTTCAACACAAACGCCGTCTTTCAGCTCTTCCTTCTCCCCGCACACAGGCGTGCAATGCGCCATCGTCACATACGATTTGACCTCATCCTCTAATGTTCCCCCATTCAAGGCATAAATTAATTCATCAAAAATGCTATTATTGACCGTATTTGTTGATGGCAGCACCTGAATCGAATCCGATACTACGTTTGATTTATTACCATATTCATCTTCTGCATATACAACAACATTATATGTTTTGCCATAATCGAAATCAAATTCGTAATGCTTTTTATTACCTATTCTCTTCTGCTTACCATTAATCTCGACAATAACATCTTCAACTGATTCGGACAGCTGCCAATCCAGTTCAATTTCATCGAAGAAATAATCGTTGTACGACCATGTAAATTTCTCGATAATCGGACCTATAGTGTCCGTTTTGTAAGTTTCTACGCCACCGGCAACGACACGATTTCCATCTTTTCCTATAATGGTAACACTATGGAGCCCGTCCTCGACCTCCAGTGAACAGTACCTAGTATTCGTCTGGATTATCTTGCTGTCAATTTGAACAATGTAATTATCGCATTCTACGTCCTTGTTCGTATCCCAGAATATATGCAATATCGAACGACCTTCCGTTAATTTTTTTTGCCTCATCTCGATATTCTTTATGTTATCCTGAATACCCTGTGTTTCTAACGGATGGTTTTCCAGAACACAAGGAGCACCCTCACCCAGAACACCACTCAATTTGGCAACGCGACCATCCGGCAGGTAAGCCTCGATTGCATATTCACAGCTTCCAACCGGTAATTGCAACTGCAATTCATTTTCCCCACCAGACCAGTACAGTTGCTCATTAAGATGTACAGCATATGTAGCGTCCTCTATTGCTGTCCACTTCAGCAGATATGAATTATTTTCATCATCACCCGATGCAAGTATGGACGAAGGAAGCAGCTCCATATCCGGTAATGGTTCAACATAGCAATCCGCGCTGGCGATGCTCGTATTACCATAAACATCTCTAGCTACAACACGCCAGGAAGTAATTATTTCAGCAGGCTGAATTGCGTACAACGTATCCGAGCCAGCATACACCATTTTATCATTGATAAACAGTTCGTATTCACACGAGGACAAATCCTGACACTCCCATGAGAAACACGCAATACTGTCACCCTCTGAGGAAAGAGCATAAAATGGTTCTTCCAATGTAAGGACAGGAGCAGAAGCATCGTATCGGAACGTAATCGTTTCACTCACGGTATGACCATACGCAGTCATAGCCTCAAGGATAAGTTCCACATAACCATCGTGAGTCACAATCTCATACGAATTGGCATTCTCTATAGTGTATGTTGTTTCACCATCGCTCAAAGTAGCATACACCAGACCTTCCGAGTTCCATGTAACAAGTGATTTAACCTTACCATCAGGCATTGACTCTGTCGAGAGTACGCTCATGACCAATTCCGGCGTATCGGCATTTGTATCCATCCAGCCGGAAGCCTTCACCTGTTGCCCTTCTTTCGTAATGCCTGTAAGGGTATAGTAATGCTCACCATTATTAAGGATCATGGCATATGAATCCGAAGCTCCCACATAATAGGAAACGCCATCCACAACAAGCCAATACTCAGTCATGCTATCAGCAGACCAACCGAAAGTGACCAGAGTCTCCCCCTCCGCGCATACTTCATACAGAGGCTGTGCAAGCATCAATGTTTCTTGCTGTTCTGAAACAACAAACAGCTCCTCCTTACGAGTGACATTTCCAGCAGCATCAGTCAACTGGAAAATACAATTATATATTCCCGCAGCTAAGGCCAATTCAAAGGACGAGCTACCCCGTTCCACCTCATAAACTTGTTCGTTAATAATGACGCAGGCCTTTGCATCCTCCTTACTTTCCCACTGCCAACTATTTATAACAGTACCATCGGCATCTCTACGCAATCCGCGCTGCAAATTCAGCAGAACAGGTGCAGTATAATCTGTATGGATGGTAATTTCGTCAGAAATGGTTGTAACACCAGTCACACTGGTAGCGCGAACATAAATACTATGAACGCCATCGGGAATAGTACATTGATACACCGTAGCATCACCCACATCAAATTCCTTACCATCCAGAATAACGGTATAACGGCATTCAACAGACGAAGCCCATGCCAATGTCAACAAAACGTCATTGTTCTCCGTTTTATTCACTACCGGGGAGGCAACCACCAACTCCGGCACACCTGTATTTGCTTCATATCTCTTGTACAACTCATTACCCTGCTCCGTGTTGTATGAAGTATCAAAAAACCAATCTCCCTTAGACCAGTTGAAGACATAAGTAGCAACACCCGAATTTCCCTCCTCACCACACTCATCCTCCAGCAATTCTGAGAATGAGACATAGAACGAGCCTTCTACCTGATTAACCGTGCAGCCAAACAAATCGTTAGTAGTTGAATATAACAGCGTCGGGCTCAGCCACACGTTGTCTATCAAGATAGAAGAATAGACCTGATTCACCCCTAGTTCCGATGAAGCAATCCATACCATCCCCAGCAAGCCATCCATATAATAAGAATCCAACTCCTGAGCAGACTTCGTTGTATCTATCGTTTGCCCGCACCAGCTAAATGATTTTAATCGGCTCTGGTCTAAAACTTGGACAGCTCCATTGGTGTCAACCGACATTGTCTCCAGACGGCTGGCGCCAAACATGGCATACACATCAGTCTTTCCCTCCTGGGCTACGCCCTGAACATAGGCGGAGGTTTCATCAGCTTCGGCCAGGAATCCACTAGCAGTTAAATACACCTTTCCGAGACCATCCGTTTCTGCGTCCAGGTAATGAATATTACTAAAGCCACAGAACAAGCTATCATCATTATCGGCAGTTACCGAAATTGCCTCTCCATGGTATTCTAGAGTTTGGGCATCGAAATACTGAATTATTATTTCCCCCGATTGTGTAAGGTATGTATAGGCACTTAATGTACTGCTCGCCGCATAATCACCTTCCGCAACATCGGAGAACTCATATGAAGATGTCATTACATCAGCCACAGCCCCCTCATAGACATAGACGGCCCCGAACTTAATATCGACATCGTAATCTATATCCATTTCGAACCCTTCATTAGTCGATGCAGACATGGTCAGTTTCGCCGAGCACTCCTGGCCAAACAACTTCACGTTAACCTCGAAACTCAGTTCCACTTTACCAATCACCTTACCGTTTGCGGAGACAGAACTATTCCTCGAAAGAACATTCTTTATTTCAACTTTTCCATCGAACGTTACAGAACCCACGATACTTGCTCCTATATCAAAGGCAAACTTGGAATCGTCGTCGTCCTTTCCCATACTGGCATCATAGGCGAGGCCCAAATATACCCCCGAATCCTCGACATCAAACTTTAAGACTTCATCATCGTCCCCCCATGAGAACGATCCCCTATACTTGAAAATGAAACCTGCTACAATTTTCAGATTCCATCGGGCAGCATAATCAATCAGCTTCTGCAGCGTGATACTTGCAGGTCCTAAGAACTTAAGGCCGGCATAGTCATTTCTGATACCACAATCCATCGATATCGTGCGAGATTTTATATTACTCTCAATGGTTTGAGTATTACAATTGAAGCTAGCCTCAACTGTACGACCATATGAGAGAGCAATATGTAAGCGAGTCGTTTTTTCCGGCTTCAGCTTCTTGAAATCAAGCCTCTGCAGCGAGAATTTGCTGTCCCAATTCGCAGAAAAAGTCCCGGACCAGGTCGATTCTCCTATTATCTTTTCTTCCTCACTCCATATTTGCGTATGATTCTTTATTTCAATTCCATATCGTTTTTCGAAAGAATTGCCGATGTAGGGTCTGAAATAAATGTCCAATTCCGTTTCTGTATCCTTCAAATAATCTCGACCAGTGGAGCAAAGCTCCTCATCATCAAGTGTGGCATTGATCTGATTACTCATCCAGTCCGAGTTAACATCAATCAAGGAGAAATCAATTATCGTACCATGTTCCTCATTCGGGTTATTCGAGGAGGACACGAACACAACCTCTCCGCCCGGGGTTACATACAAATCTTCAATAGTCCCCTCTTTAATTTCATAGGAAGCAGAAACACGATACAATTCGCCGTCAATCGCAAGTAAAATGAGTGCATTTTTCCTTTCCTGATTTTCCATGTAGGAATATGCCAAAATATATGACTGGTGGAATTCAGACCAGATAAGCGCGGTTTCTAAAATATTTTTTTCCTCTGACAAAAGAGCAAATTCCGCAGAATACTGTTCTCGATTGGAAGCATACAAGTTACCATCACGCGTTACGACACGGAGAACATTACCGGCAAGATTAGATGCCAGAACAATATCAGTTTCGCAGCAATATCCTTCGTCAGCAGGAGAAGTATTCAATTCCAAATAATAATCCTCGCTGCCCATGTTCACGGGCAACACATTGACAGCCTGGCCCTCATAATCCACATACTGGGTAAGCTCAATCTGGTACGATTCACTGGATAACAGACCATAGAAATTAAACTCTCCATTTTCCGTTGTTGCCTGAATACCAACGAACACCCGCTCTCCATTAACTATCTTGTAAAGAGAAACATAGTGAATAGCATCACCTTCATCATGAATCTTGCCGCTAAGTTTAAGCGATGGTCTGTAATCCGCAACCTGTTTCACGGCATAACTCATCAACTCTGGCACCGAATTACATTTCATGCCCGATGCCTGGCTCATTTCCTGCAAATCCATCACGAAGCGAGCAACATCTCCTCTAGTGGAGCCGATTCGAGGTTTCACATCACTCCACCACCGGTTCCAGGTTACGGAATCAACATCTACAGGTCGAAATGCGCTCTCAATCTTCTCCCACATATCAACAGTTATGAGAGAGGTATCATTTTCCTTTACCTGGGTAGAATACAAGGGTCCCGTAGACAAGCCATTAACTTTGATATTAATCGCATATTGCTCAGTCTGTCCTGCTTCATATACAGTATTATCTTCGCTCTGGCTGCCCCCCAGAAGCATGAGCATACTACGTTCAGTATAAGCCTCCTTGCTACCCTCATAGTATAAAGAGGCATGATCTATAGCGGCCTCGACCAGAATCAACGATGCTGGCTGGTCATACGAACTGGTATTCTCCACCCGGATACCAACCCGTGTAAGGAAATTCGAGCGCAAGGTCAAAGCCTCTCCGTTATTGATAATCACGTTCACCTCGTCCCCTCCTGCCGATACTGCAAGAGCATCATCCAGACAAGCCTCCTCCTGACTATCGGGCATAGCTATAACCACATCAAACAAATCCCCGGGAACATACGCTGCAGGCAATTCTATGACACACTCAACCTCACATGAGTCTATCAACAAAACCTCCGAAGCCTCGTATCGTGTGCCATCAGCAGCTTGCAGGTATATTCTCATTCCATCCACAAACGCAGAACCATACAATCTAATCTTCGTCTTAACGCCACTTTCCAGCAACGACTCGCGTAACCCTAACAATTTACACTGAGAATATTGAATAGCAGTCACAATCTCTCCTGAACGACCTGGCGCAACAGCAATATAATAAGTCTGTCCCGCTTTACCAGAAAAATAGGCAATCTGGTCCCCATTTTCTTCATAAACGCGAGCCTGAGTTTGAGAGCGAGCTATGCTGGTACTATCGGACACAACTACAGGACACTCCATATCCTCAACCTTAAAATAGTAAGTTGCATCCTCCGGAGCTACAAAGCTATAGTACAGGACATCATTACGAGAGTGAGACTCGTGGGCCTGAGTACCCATTTCATGAGTTTGCGTACCTACGGTAATCTTTTTCCCTGTAGCATATACATTATTGTTGTCATTTTTTTCAGATATTCTGGACGAATAATCACTCTTGACAAACACGTAATATTCCCCCAGCGGGATATTATCTAACCAGCCTGTAGCAACGCCTTCATAGCTTTGTCCGACTTCCAAAAATTTATCAGCATTTACAACTCGAGCAAATAGATAAGCGTTTTCTTCATTCCATTCAGCATCGGGACAGAGATATACAGCATCTAACCAAGTTCCGCGGGCCGCACCGTCTCCAGCGTTGATAACGGTGTAGGTAATTTCTGTGTACGCCCCCAGTATTTCATTAGAGCATTCTGCAGTTCCAGTACCTTGCAAATCAGGAGACGATATATACAATTCATGGAGATTTCCACCATTCAACAATAAACCGTTTTCAGCTGCCACATTAGGACTGAGCTCAATACTGCAAATACCAGATGCCACAATGGGGGAGAATAAAAATCTGTAGAAGGTATGCCCATCTTCGCAGGATTGAACAATCTCTTGTATCGGGTAGACGACACCATTTGCATCCACTACGCGCAGGGAATCCTTTGTAAGGGTTTCCTCATCCATATCCTGGTTAAAGAACACATCCACATATGTTAATTCATCTGTCAAGGTACTGTTGGGGCGAATCAAAGCTACCCCAACACCAGATAACTCCTGACAATGGTACACAACATTACTTCCAATCATGGGATGCGGCATGTAAGCATTTCCTTCCGCATCTTTTATTTCACCTGTAATGCCTACTGTGTACTGACCGACAGTCAGGGATTCCAGATGCAGAATCACCTTGTTACTCGAAACGCTTACGTCACTTATAGTCACACGACTACCGTCTGCCTTCTCCACATAAAAGTCATCAGCACTTACAGTAGTCGCATCCACATTGCGATTAAACAAAAGTGTCAAGTATTCACCCTCGTTCGATACCTTACGGATATTAGTCATGGAAGCATCCAACGAGAATCCCCCTATGGGGGCATATGGCAACACATCGCCGATTATAATCTTTCCTTCCGAATACCCGGTAATTCTGGATTTAATTTCTTCTATATCCAAAGTACCCCAGTAGTTACCAGATAAATCCACCACACTTTCCTCCTCAACATCTGTCAGGGTGATAGCGCAGGAGGAAAAATCATTCCCGGTTATATTAAGCGTTTCTGCTTTAAGAGAAATCGTCAGATCCCGGATTCCTCTGGTCATCTCCATGCTCACATTCGAGCCTGCCCCAATAACAACTGAAGCATCTATAGTGGAATTCGAAATAGTTACATTTCCCAGACACTCCAGAACTGAGGCATTCAGCGTAACCGAGGTAAACTCTGCAGCACCGGCAACATATACGCCATCCGTCGCAACAAGCGTTGCATCCTCCATTTGGAACTGTCCGTCCGCCTGCACCTTCACATCATTATGCTCACCCAGCATACAGACGTTTGCGTTAACAAACTCAACAACACCACCGGCTCTTACATTGATTCGGCAATATTCAGACTCATTGTATATTGCATCATTAGCAAAGGCATATTCAGCAACCAACATTCCCTCTACATTCAAGGTATTTCTAAATTCCTCGAATGTATACATACGTTGATTATTCAGAGCCTCAACCTCGCCAAGGTAGTATGTTCCGCTAGAGCTTTCAATCAATATGTCTAACGTGTCCGGGTACAGATACTCATAGTCGACATAGAATGGCTCAAAATACACATCATAGCCACCTCGCGAAAACGAAAGGCAGGAGTTTTCTCCAATCCTTAATTCAGCTCCTCTACTGATTATAAATGGCAATGTACCACTTTCCGTTACGTTGTATTCTACCCGATATGTCGTTTTGGCTTCTGGTAAAAAGCCTTTCAGAGTCACATCTTTATACTGATACGAGTATGAATCAAGGACAAGGGAAACATAGGCATTGTCGCTCAGCACATCACCAACTAATCCAGACAGACTATCAAATATGGACTCTGTCACAATGTTGATATCAAGCTGAAAAAGGCAATCACTCACAAATATATTACCCGAACCCTTCACCCTCGTAATGTTTACTCCCGAATAACTGTATACAATAGGCCCCCTTATGGTGTTTCCCTCCAACGTCAATCCTTCCGCACCAACGCTCCCAGTCAATTCAAGAAGCGAAATATCACAATTTCTGATAGTCCCCTGAACATAGCTGAGAGTAGCAACTCCGGTAATATCCACATCATCAAGTTCAATCCGGTTGCTAGTCGAGGCATATCCCCCTATCATATTTCCCAGAATTGCACCACCTTTCATGTACAGCGTCGAATTGTCTCCTATGAGAACATCGCCGACGCCTCCCAAGTCGATAATTCCGTTAGTCATAGACACTGTACCGCCATCGTCAATCCACAGGCTAGTACTATCTGAGCCATCTGACGAAAAGACGACAGACTCACTATTCTGCCGGGAATCCACCCTGCCTTTTACATTAAGAGTATACTCGTCAACATCAATGGAACAACCACCTTTGAGTTCTATAACTATATCAGACGCAATAATGACATCCTCCGTCAAAGAGGTTGACTTCATTACCCGAATAGGCGCGTCAATCGAGCATGCATTCAACACAAGTTCGTTGATACCTCGGTATACACTGATATATGCATCCTCCTCAATGAAAGTACACTCCATTTGACCGAGATATACAAAATCCGCATCAACCACGACACATTCACCACAATTGGTGAATGTGTTACAACTACCTGTAATGGCCACAGCTGCATCGACTGCAAGATAGGGCAGTACCATATTCTCCAGATGCAATTCCGCAGAGGTACGAAGAGACGAGCCTTTTATTTCAACTCCGTCAATTTCATTAACGATACGTGTTTTCCGGGTTATCGCAATCTCCGTTCCCAGAAGAATACTACCTCCCCGCAATTCTTCAGAAAACCTGATTTCCGTTCTTTCGGTACCTTGGTAATTATTGCACTGCTCTATTGCCCAACGAAGTGAGCCTTCGCCGGAATCACTGGTCGTGGTCACCGTGTATACCTTGGTGCCAGTATACTCTCCCTCTATTTCCCCCAGATACACATAAGGTGCAATATCACCAAAGAGGGTCATTATTTCCTCCCTCGACATGTCTCCCCATGTACATCCGCTAAAGTCAAATATGCACGATGGAAACGCTTCGTCCGTAATACTGATCTTAGTCTGACTCAAATCACAATTATTAATTTGCACCCGTTGAGCCTCGGCAGAAAGAATGAGTTCCGACAGCACAGAATCAGAAACAACAATACCACTATCACTCTTTACCGTTATGGAGCCATCACAGGTAACATTATTGAACTCCAGATAGCCACCGTTTCCTACAAGAATACCACCCGGGAACGACACCGTCGAGTATCGAACATTCATTCGACCTTGCTCCGACACAGTTAATACCACATCTGCAGATTTACAAATTATATTAGCATTATTAAATTCGAGTACTCCGGCTGCATCTACGCGGACACTCTCGACCATACTTCCTTCCTCAATATATATAGCATCTGCATTTTCCGCAAAATCAGCAGTCAAGCATCCTCTTACATATAAAGCATTATCAGCCTCCTCTGCGGGGTATAGCAGCTTTGTTCCCTCTGCTAATCTCAAGGTTGAGTTTTTATTTATCACCCTTACCTGATAATTGACAGTTTTTCCATTGATTTCATACGAAGCCAACTCAACATCTCCCCGAATGTTATAATAATATATATAGGGAGAGGAACTCGTACACGATGTATAAAAGTTTAGGGTGCGTACGTCTTGGGTCTCAGAAAATTGCTCCAATTTGAAAAGGCATGACTGTGTCGCTGTGTTACCTGTACCAAATATTGCTGTTACATCTGCATTCTGGGATAAGTGCAATGCGCTATTAAACACACAGTTATTGGCATTAATCATGCTGCTCGTTCCCTCCAGACTGATTTGCCCCGTCACGGTAGTTCCCGTAAGCCAGATTTCCCCTTTCACTACGGCAGCATTATAATCAAAGCACCATGTCTCAAACCCTTCATCCAAATAAAATTTGGGCTTAGGTTCAAGATATAAAATACCCCCATCCATGGTTAAACTTGCGCCAGCATTAACCACCACACGTGTTGGCATATCCAATGAGCCGGTGGTATGCTCGTGAGCTGTACAATCCCACCCCATGTCAGTCATATTGATATTGCCATTATGCAACTGCACAATACCACTTATGATGAATTGCGTATTATAACACGTCGCATATATAACGTCCGTCGGACTTGTATAGCTGCCAGATTTCATCCTGCCCTTCACCTCAAACTCCTGAGGATATGTAGCATTAATACCATGCAATATATATCGGGCACCATTAGTGAATGTCATACCATTCCCTGCCGGTAAAGACCCAGACCAATACTTACTCTCTATACCCGTATCAGAACGATAAGAAATCCATCTGCACGAGCTGCTTGCGGTACCTGTTGCAGGAGAATCTGGAAGTATAGCCATAATGAAAAGAAGAAAATTTTACTTATTTCCCATAAGCTATCATAAACAGCAATTGAAGTACAGCTCATTTTACTGCATAGCATTCATTTTGCATGAGTTATAATATAGTAAGATTGTAGGAATTACCCTGAAAAAGGCGAAAAAAAGCACCGGCTACAGAGAGTCGGCGATTGGCTGAAAATGGATAAGGTTCGATGGAATTGATAATCAGGGCTCGCGGATGGATTCATCCAGTGCCTTAATGAAGGGGTTCATGAGGTAGGAGATGACGGTGCGCTCACCGACCTTGATTTCGGCTCTGTGTAGCTGCCGCCGGTCTTGCGGGTGTCTGGGACGAAATGGACGATGTTCAAGACTTGGTTGGAATCGGTTGCTGCCAGTTGGAGAAGGTCAGAGATTTCCTGCTTTACGGATTCATCCAGAATAGGCCGCTCGTCTGTGAGGCTGGCGGCTTCGGCGATTGCGGCATCGTGTCCCGTGAGTGCAGCAAAGGGGGAGAACTGGGCCGCGCGATCAGCCATGCTCATCTGCGGGTGTTTCCGGGAAACGTGATGCGGCAGGTTGATGATATCCGCGTACTTGTCTTCAACATCGTACATCATGCCTTGTGTCCTCCTATCTGCTCGTTACGATCGCGGGTGGTAGCTCCTGCTTCCAGATTCATGCCCCGGAGAATGGCATTCTTACCGAACTTGCCTCTGATGCTTAGCAGGGCTTGCTGCATCTTACGTTCCTTGTGCAGCTGTGCTTCCTCCTCTTCCTTCCGGGTTGCTTCGGCCTCGTAATCAGTAAAGAGATCGAGTTGCTGCATTGATTGTTCCTGCTGCGGCGCTTTCTCCTCCGGGATAACGCGATTGGCAACGATATTGAGCCGGCGCACCAGCAGATTCATATCCACGAGCCTGTCGGCCAGCTCGGTGACGGCTTGCAGAATCAGCTTCGTGGAGGACGTGTAGCGGCCAAGGTTGTGTGTGCCGTGTGAATGCGCCGGCACCTCTCGCCCGTAGGCATCGGTTGTGATAGATCTCCGGTATTGTTTGCGGCGTACCGGGTCGGAAAGATTCTCGATGTCATAGCCTACCGTGATGACAATCTGGTCAGTCACTAAACCTTTTTCAACCAAATCCAACACAAGGAGGTCGGCCATCTCCCGCAACACCAGCTTGGCTTTCTCCGGGGTATAGGGCTCGTGCAGTACCTGCCCGGAACCAAGGCTCTTCGATTCCGGGTGATAGGCTTTGATTGCTTCTACTGTACAAGGCTCCCAGCCCCATGCGTGATCAATGAGCAGCTCGGCATTCTTGCCGAACATGCGGTACAGGGATTCCTCATTCTGCATCGAACGCCGGGCTATATCGCCCATGGTATAGAGACCATGTTGCTCCAGCTTCCGTACGTAGCCTTTTCCCACACGCCAGAAGTCTGTAAGCGGTCGGTGATTCCACAGCAGGCGGCGGTAGCTCATTTGCGTACGCCTTCTGCATCCGCCGGGATATGCTTTGCCACGATGTCCATAGCCACCTTGGCCAGATACAGGTTGGTGCCGATGCCGGCGGTAGCCGTGATGCCGGTGGTCGTCAGTACATCTCTGATAATACGGCGAGCCAGCTCATGAGCAGAGCAGTGGTACGTTGTAAGATAAGGAGTAGCATCGATAAAAACCTCATCAATGGAGTAGACGACAATATGCTCGGAGGAAACATACTTGGTATACACGTTGTAGATGCGTGTACTGTACTCCATGTAGTGAGCCATGCGTGGCGGGGCAATGATGAAGTCCAGAGCAAGCCGGGCGTCGCGATGAAGCTCCGCACACGAATGTGACGCGCCCCGAAGCCCACGTGCTTTGTAACGACGCTCCCGGTTCACCTCATCCACTTTCTGTCTCACTTCAAACAATCTAGGCCTGCCGGGAATACCGTAGGATTTGAGTGCCGGCGTCACAGCCAGGCATATTGTCTTGTCGGTGCGAGACTCATCCGCCACCACCAGATTCGTATCAAGCGGATCCAGGCCTCTCTCTATGCACTCAACAGAGGCGTAGAAAGATTTGAGATCAATGGCGATGTACGATTTAGGCGGCATCCGTGGAGGAACAGTCTACACGAGATGCCACTACCTTGCAAGACAGGAGAGGTGATATCCGGAGTGCTGACGCGGTTGTATAGGTGCACAGTATCCCGGGAAAACAGCAAGAGAGTACAAGAAATGTAACATTGTCAACTTTACGCTTTCTGGCTTCTGATTGTAGGGGACGGATTAGGCGGAGCAGCATCTTCTATCGACATTCAAACGTGGAGATTGTCATTGAATGTGGTTTGGAACGTCGATATTTCCCCCGAAAAATAATCGGTACAAGATGGGCACTCGGAAAAAAAGGGAACAAAGTGTAACCCTAAATCCAAAAAAGGTAACAAAAAGTAACAAGATGGAGGCAGTTATTCGATTTTTTCGAATAACTGCCGGTTTAATAGTTGGGCCTTCGCATAGTGATCAGGAAATGGAGACTGTGCTCCAAACAATGTACAAGCATCAGGATTGACTAATCGCCCCTAAAATGCTATATCTTTTCTTGGTTACGGGGATACTTCCTCAAACTGTCGTTTTCGAACTCAGGATACCCTGTGCCGGCCTGTGCCAGCGGCTGTATGACAAAAATACTGAAAGGTGCCGTGTTTGCGAGCATAGTGTCACGCAACCTGTCACATAATGAATGTAAGGCATTGAATTATCAATGTTATTATTCCTATCACCCCGACTTCCTACTCCCTTCCCCTTCTCGTTTGACACAATTTTGACTGCCATTCTCAATTCGCCCCAAGTCAGATTTTAATTTTTGAGGAAAAGAATTGATTGGCTGCAATCAATCGAAAAATTAGCCACCAAGCATAGACATAAGGAGCTTGGTTACCTACAGTACTGTCTATTAAGCCATGAGCTACCTCGTTACGTATATTTGTTCCTCTATCATCGCAAAACAATGAGGCAATGGCAAACGAAAAATTTTCTCCTAAATACTTTTGTGCCTCACTAAAACGGACAAGAGCACTCAAGCTTTTCTCGTCCTCTTTTCCTGTATTTGGACTTTCCATAGTTGTACGAACGCCTCGTTCCTTTAGAAAGTTTCGCACCAAATGTTCCAATTGCGGAGCAAGAAGATGAGCAGCAGTTACAAAGTCATAATTGTACCCAAAATAAAGACCTTTTGCAAATAATTCGCTACGCCCAGCAGGTATAATGCTGGATACTACGCAGATTTCCAAAAAATCAGCAAACGTATAACGATGTTCCTGATGTAGTACTTCAAGAGCAGGTAAAATGCGACTTGATGCGTTTAAATCTATTAGCATATCATGTTGATGAACTACAGCTTCTTTAAGAAGTGGATTTTCCTCGTTTAGTTCTTTAAAATAATATTCGCTACCATCGTATTTCTCTAGCAGTTGACCATTGCGATGAAATCTATAACGCATGCAATAGTATTGAATGGGATGTTGTTTTATTAGTGCAATTGAAGAAGAAACGATTTCGTCTTTGTTGCAGATGTGAGAAATTTTTAATAGCGCAAACAAAGCTTCATACTTATCTAATCCAGTTACGTTTTTTTTAGCGTCAAGCACATAAGGCGTTATGTCTATTTCAGATGAAAATTCAAAAGTTTGCGCATGAGCCTGCTCCCGCAACTCCGCTATTTCTGAATCCAACTTTCCTATTCTTAATAATACATCATCAGTTTTATGGATTCGAGGAATCAATTTCAAAGCAGCTTTTGCTTTTACGAGATTTTCTTGTCCATATATAGGAGCCAGAAACGGGATTTCTCTTTCGTATGTATCCGCTATCAGTTTATAAAAAAAAGCTATTTTTTCCGCATTATCCAGCCTTCTATAAAAGTTGCATGATAATTCATAGCATTTAATAGCATTGGCATGTCTGTTGTTGGATAGAAAAATATCTCCACATTTTCTGACACGCTCAGCTACTGTATTATAATCATGTTTGGCTAATTTATATTTGTATAAAAGTTGCGCCAAGCTGTAGATATATAAAGGGTTAGTGATTACCTGACACAAGCATGCACTTAGTATTCGGTCGGTCAATTCTTCTTTAAAAGCATGTTGTTTACCCTGTATTAGTACTCCTAAAGAGCATAACCTTTCAATAGCTTCGTTGCTACCTACAAACCAAGATTGTTCATCAATCGGAAAATTAGAATATGCTTTGACTGCTATATTGGCATATTGAGCTCTTTGTTTTTTATCGCCATTAAAATTAGGAGCTAAATACAAAATATCAGCTAGACGAGCTTTTAAACGGTAATCTTCTAAGCAATGAACTATCTCGCTATATATAATCAATTCATTGAGTGTAAAATCATCAATGCTTACAGATCGATATGTAGGCATGACCATATAAGGCACCAAAGGAACCTCTGAATTCTCTGTTGAAAAAATAAGAGAGCACCCCTTAGCTAATAGAGCAAGAAGCTCATATTCTGACACCCTAGTTGCGTCGTTTTTTATTTTTTCTGCGTAGTTAGCTAAACTTTGGAACAAGTCATAATAATTGACGCTAGTAATCCCAGCTATGACAGCATTAATCTTCGGTATTTCTGAGGTAAAATCCTTCATTTGATTATCTCCATACCTCATTCTAGTAAAAAAGGACGTTTTAGTCAAGAAGCTAATCAACAGGATAGACGTAGGTTCAATTCGTTATGAATAATTTAAATAATATGCACTACTATGAAAGCGTCAATGGCGGCGAACCGGCCTGTATTGATGAGCAAATCCCCTTTGATATTCCGGATTCTTGGGAGTGGTGTAGGATTGGTAGTTTGTTCAATTTGCAGGCAGGAAAAAATATTTCTTCCGCATTGATACAAGAGGCCTATAGCGAAGATTTATTCCCGTGTTATGGGGGTAACGGCATTCGTGGTTATGTAAAAAGCTACAATAGGGAGGGCGATTTTCCGTTAATAGGGAGACAGGGCGCTCTTTGTGGCAATATCAATAGGGCAACTGGAAAGTTTTATGCCACAGAACACGCTGTTTGCGTAGAAATTTTTGGAAACGTGAGTGTTTCGTGGGCATGCTTATTTTTAGGTGCTCTTAATTTGAATAAGTATGCAACGGCTACTGCTCAACCTGGATTGGCCGTAGCTACCATAGTGAATGTGATGATTCCGCTCCCCCCGCTGGAGGATCAGCAACGTATAGTAGGCTGTATTGAGGGATTAACTTCTGAAGTAGAGAAATACGACCACCAATCAAGGCAATTAGATGCTCTTAATCAAGATTTTCCCATAGCTCTCAAAAAATCTATTCTCCAGCACGCTATACAGGGCAAGCTCGTTCCCCAAGACCCGAATGACGAGCCTGCTAGTGTCCTCTTGGAACGAATAGCCAAAGAACGAGCCAAAATGGGCAAAAAGGCGGCTAAATCAATGAGCCGTATAGAAAGACGAGATAGGGGAACGTTCCTAATCTCTACTGATGGAGCCAAGACAGATATTTCAGAAGAGATTCCTTTTGATATACCTGATTCTTGGGAGTGGTGTCTTCTGTCAGATATAGCAGTACTGCAAACGGGTACTACTCCCTCCACCTCTAAATCTGAATATTTTGGTGAGGGTATCCCTTTTATAAAACCAGCAGACATACTCAACGATAAGATTAATTATCATAATGAATCATTGACTGTACTAGGAGCGGAGAAATCCAGAAAAGTTACTAATGGAGCGCTCCTAATGGTCTGCATAGGTGGCTCCATCGGAAAATGTAGTTTGGTCGACCGGGAGGTCTGTTTTAATCAACAAATCAATGCTGCTTCGCCAATTATTGTAGATAGTGAGTACTTACATGCTTATCTGTCTTCTGCACATATAGCTAAAACTATACGAGACAAGGCAACAGGAACAGCTACGCCCATAATAAACAAGACAGTATGGGGACAATTATTGATTGCATTGCCTCCCTATAATGAGCAGTTAAGAATATGCGAAAGACTGCGTTCCATTATGCCTACTTTGCATTAAAATAATACAGGGGAACCTATGAAATCTTCCCGGATGGCCTTGAGGTCGATATTTCAGAAGAAATTCCGTTCGATTTACCAACCTCTTGGGAATGGTCTAGATTGGGCAGTTTGTGCTCTAAAATAGGAGCAGGCAGTACGCCTAAAGGAGGGAGAGCGGTCTATAAAAGCAAGGGAGTATTATTTCTACGCTCTCAGAACGTATACAATGACGGGCTGAGGCTGTCTAATGCTGCCTTTATAGATGAAAGCATAGACGCTGCAATGTCAGGAAGCAGAGTAGCACCTTTTGATTTGCTGTTGAATATTACAGGAGCCTCAATAGGGCGTTGCGCAATAGTTCCCGAGGGAATACAAAGAGCTAACATTAATCAGCATGTGCTCATTTTACGTTGTATAGAACGAGCAATGCTTGAGTATGTGCATACCTGTATCATATCGCCGCTGGTGTTCAAAAGCATTATGGATATGCAAGTCGGCGCAACTAAAGAAGGTCTCAGTGCGCAAAAAGCAGCCCAGTTATTGATACCTATACCACCCATCAAAGAACAGCATCGTATTATTACAGCCTTAAGGAGTTTGCCCATATAATAGGGGCATGTCCAAAACTACATTTGAAAGCTGGCTGCACCTTCAAAAAAGGGCGCAGAATACCGTTAGTTTGTACCTGTATGCTGTTGCTCAGTTCAAGCAGCTATATGGGCGTATCTCGCTCGATAAATTGCAGAAGTACAAACTCTATCTCATTGAAAACTTCAAAACGAAGACCGTCAATATCAGGATTTGCGGCATCAATGCCTATCTGGAATACCTCGGTAAAAAGGAATGGCAGTTGGCTCACGTAAAGCTCCAACAGAAGCCGTATCTGGAAAATGTAATTTCTCAACCTGACTATGAGTATCTGAGGGACTCATTACTCAAAGACGGTCGTAAGAAGTGGCATTTCATCGTCCGCTTCTTAGCTGCTACGGGAGCCCGCATAAGTGAACTCCTGAAGATAAAGGTGGAACATGTCAAAATCGGGTACCTTGACATCAATTCAAAAGGAGGAAAAACACGCCGCATTTACATCCCGGAATCATTACGCAAGTCTGCAATCGAGTGGCTATCGGAGGCAAAAATAGAAAGCGGATTCATATTCCTAAATAGGCGCGGCAAGGTAATGACTCCTACAGGGCTTGGAGGAAAATTGAAAAAGCTGGGAGTCGAATATGGATTGGAAGCACAAGTAGTCTACCCTCATTCGTTCCGGCATCGATTTGCCAAGAACTTCATCGAGAAATACAATGATATCGCCTTGCTCGCAGATCTCATGGGACACTCCAATATAGAAACAACCCGAATCTATCTCCGTCGCTCACATGCTGAGCAGCGGGAAATTGTAGACACGGTGATTACTTGGTAGTCCCAAATTCTTTCATGAGCACACCGAGTTTTTCTACAATTCGGTGTTGCTCTTTCAATGGAGGTACGGGAAAAAGATAATTCGCTAATTTAGCTCCGGAAATATTAGCTTGATTAACCCCTAAAGAAAGAACGGTTCTACCTTGAATCCAAGCAAAAGGGCTATTAAAAAAATAATTCAGATATTCACCATTCAATTCCATTCCTTTAATGATTCTAATCAGATAACCAGCAAAAATAGTTGGGATATTATGTCCCCTAAAAATAGCGGATTTTCCAACCAATTCTTCACTATTGGTTCTATTGAATAAAACATCCCCGTTGCGTAATTCGAGTGCAAGCAAATCACTAGTATCATTAGAAAATACTAGATTTCTGAAATCAATTTCCCCGTCCTGAATATTCCCCATTCTAAGAACAATAGCCTTGCCCGTTTTTTCTGACTTTTTTGCGGTACCATATTGAAACGCATAGCAAGCCTCACGAAGTCTACACCACTCCCACGAATTAGGAATATCAAAGGGAATCTCCCCGGAAATGTCCTTTTCTGAGCCATCCGGGAAGATTTCATAGGTTCCCCTATCTCGTCTTTCTATCCGGCTCATTGATTTA